>NZ_JAMQOL010000088.1:0-34373 GCF_023717965.1 Paractinoplanes hotanensis
CCGGGACGTAACTTTCCGTGAAGACGCCCATCAAGCCCGGACCGGCAACGGACCCGCCGTCATGGCCACCCTGCGTACCACCGCGATCGGATTCCACCGCATCAGCGGCGAGGCCAACATCGCCCGCGCCACCCGACGCGCCAACCGCCGTCCGCACGACCTCATCACCGCCATGACCAGCGGTAACGGAACAACGCAATGACCCTGCCCCTGTGCCACCCTCACAGGCAGCTGAGTAACGACGCCGCAGGTTTCGCATACCGCTACGGACCGCTCAGTCGCTCCCCCAAAAGGGCCTTCGACACTGGGCTTCGACCCCGCCCGTTTCCAGACGGAGCCGCCAGTCTGCTACCGGGCCTCCTGGCAGCTACCCGGACCGGACTTCCACCGGCAAGCGACGACGAGCTTACAAACGACGATCAACCACCTACATGGTCAACCTCCGCTCTGCTGGGCGCACCGGAAAGGCTCAATGCACCCGAGCCGGTGCGCCGACTACTCGACGTTCGAGCGACCGCCTGGCTGGCCGCCTCCATGAAGATGCGCGATGAAGACCACGGTTTGGTCGTGGCAGTGCGCCACTCTGGGTCCTTTTCCAACACAGAACTACGAGTAGCCGCCGCATTCGCCGGACAGGGCGCCACCGCCATGGACAACGCGCAACTCTTCCGCCGCACGCAGGAGCTCGCCACCCGCGACGGACTCACCGGATTGTTCAACCGCCGTCACTTCCACGAGCTTGGCGACCGTCAGGTGCGCACCGAACTGCGTGAAGAACGAATGGCGGCAGCTATAATGCTCGACATCGACCACTTCAAGAATGTCAACGACACGTACGGGCACGCGATAGGCGACGAGGTCATTCGGGCGGTCGTCGCCCGGATCACCTCCGTGCTACGAGACACCGACCTGATCGGCCGTTACGGCGGTGAGGAATTCGCTGTCCTGCTCGCCGAAACGAGCGAGGCGGGAATGCCCTCCTCCGCCGAACGAATCCGCGCGATGGCGGCCAACACGCCGATTGACACCGCCGCGGCCCGCTTCCCGTCACCATCAGCATCGGCGCCGCACGCAGCACCAGCCTCCACCTCCCAGAGCTGCTGAACAGCGCCGACGAGGCGCTCTACACAGCGAAGCGGAACGGCCGCAACCGCATCGAGTTCACCCCTCCTTGGACACGGATTTGATGGTCTCCCGCGGGTAGTCGACCCGGATCGGGTTGACGGTCGGTGACCGGCGCCGTTTTCTGCCGGTGGAGCGGTGTTTCACCGAACCGTGCGACCAGCGGCTGCCTGCCCCCGGGCAACCGGATCTGCTGACCGAGACAACGGATGCAATCCGTTGTTTGCGAGCGATGCGGCAACCTCCAGGGACGATATCCGCTGGAGGCGGAGAGGATGTCCCCGCCCCCAGCGAGGGATCAGAAGGCTTGGAAGGAGTGGTACGTACCGGCGGTGAAACCCCGAAGAGTGCCCAGACCCACGGCTGCGTCCGTGCAGTCGGCGGTGCGGTATGCGACGACCTGTTCCACGGTGCCGAAACCGGTGAGCGAGTCTGCGGTCGGGGGGAAAGCTGTGCAGCTGCCGTCAGGGTCGGCCACGTGCAAGACCGGCGTGGTGAACCTTCCCTGGTAGAAGGTCAGACCGGTCTCTACTTCTACCTGCTGGGCGGAAGCGGGCGAACCCATCAGTGCGGTGCCGCCGACTGTTGCGACGGCGAGCCCCATGGTGATACGCATGACGGTCTTGCGCATGCTGACGCCTCCTAGAGTTGACATCTCGTGTGGTTGATCGGACGAAGTGCCGGCTTCTGCCCGACTGATGCGCACCAAAGGACACCATCGCTGATGAAACTTTAAGGCACAACCATCGTCGATGTGATTACGAAAACAGATCTCCATGCGGATGCAATGAATTTTCCGCCCCGCGATACGTGCAGGCGCTGGGCCCGGCTGGGTGTCCAGGCCTGGCCATGGGTGTGATTGCCGCCGCCGGATCGACTGGGCCGGCCTCAATGCACCCCTGGCAGACAGCGATTCGACGACTTCAGCCAGAGCTGCAGCCTCGCGCTGACCCACCGCGGTCGTCTGCGCCGCCCGGCCACAACAACCGAGCGGCGCAAACAACGGAGCGGCGCAAAGCAACAACCAGTCAAAGGACACTGGGGACGGAAATGTCATCGCCGGGGCCGACGAACGCCGTACCAGCTTCTGGTCAGGAACGAGCCCATCAGAACGAGTCCCAGAACTGTCCAGTACGCGCTGCCCTGCAACAAGGAGGTGGTCAGGGCAGCCTTGATGATGCCCGCAAGCAGCAGCAGGAAAAGCAATGCCTGCGGCAGAGTCTCACGCCAGTACCAAGCGTATCGGTGTGCCTTCCGGGTCACCTGGTAGATCGGTTTGCGGTTCGGGCCGTTCACGATCGCCCTGATTATGCACGCGATGTAGACCGGACCCATGCCCGCCCACATCTCCCTCGTGCGGAACAGGTTTCTCCATCTGGCCCGGCCGTTCAGGGTCACGAATAGCAGCTCCAACGCGATCGTGACCGGCCAGAAATGCGTTGCATACGCGACAGTGGTGCTAACCAACGGGTTTACCCCGGCCAGCAGGCTGACCGCCGACGTCACGAAACAGACCAGACTTGCCACACTGGACAGGTAGGCTCCCCCAATCTCGAGGAACTGCAGGCGTTGCCGCAGGTTGAGTCCGCGCATCGACCCGTACACCAGCAGACGCACGGTATCGATCGCCCACGTCCCACGCTGCTTGTACACGTTCGGAATGTCCTCCGGAGCGGTCTGGCCGACCGCCCCCACGATCGGGACGTACACCCCCCGCCAGCCCCGGCGCAACGCCTCCACGCCCGACTGCAGGTCCTCGACCAAGTTCCAAGCCGGGAAGTCGCCGATATCGCGCAACGCTCGCCGCCTCCACACCAACCCAGATCCGCAGGGAATCACCGCGTTTCCCGCGTGCCGGGAGAGCATGCTGCCGCGGTAGAACATCGGATCGTTATTGCCGAACGGGTCACCCGGCGCGACCAGCGACTCCTTGATCGTCTGAACGTACGCGACCCGACCGTCGATCAGCAGCTGTGCCACACACCGCCGCAGGAACATCGGGTCACCGACCAAGTCATCGGCGTCGCGCGTCTCGATGAACCCGGCCGCAATATGATGGTCGTCGAGCACCTGCAGACCCGCGTTCAAATTGCCGGCCTTGGCCTCACCACGCCGATGCACCGAACCTCGAGCCGGAGGCAGGTACCGCAAGAACCGAGCGGCGGGATACTCCCGCCGCAGCCCGTCGACCAGAGCCTCGACCTCGTCGCGGCCGCTGTCGTCACCGACGAGGATGCACATGGCCCCGTCTGGCCAGTCTTGGTCGAGGACCGACAGCAGGGTCCGGCGCAACATGTCGATCGGCTCGCCCGCGGTCGGGATGATGATTGCCACCAGCGGCTCGGCGCCGTGCAGCACCTCCACTGGCGGTCCGGCGGCCCGAGACCAGTTGTTAATGCAGGTCAGCAGCACGTTCAGAATGAGGGCGGTGCTGGCGGCGGCGAACGGCCACGACAGCCACGGCGTGGCCGGATTCATGCTGGCGAGGATCCAGGGCACGTACCAGAGGGAGCAGACGGCGACGGCGACACCCGCGCACCGAATGCCCCAGACGCGTGCGAGACCGCCTTCCTCCTCGGCGAGCCGATGATCGGTGGCGAGCATTCCGCTGCTCCGGGCGGCCCATCGGCGGGTCGGTCGCCGGGTCGGTGGCGGCGACACGCCCGGGCGCAGCCGGGCACCAGTGTCACCTGTTAGTTGCGACGTCATCGAGCCACCCGGAAACGAGCCCGCTCAGGATTTCTCCGGTGCGGATACATGTCGCGCAGTTTCCGCAGGGCGTAGAACGTTCGGGACTTCACGGTGCCGGGTGGGATGCCTAGGATTGCCGCGGTCTCGGTGACTGATCGTCCTTGAAGGTAAACGTGTTCCATGACGATCCGCTGTTCGGGTGACAGCAGGTCCATCGCCTCGGCCACGACCAGCGCGTCGACCACCCGGTCGGCGTGGTCGTATTCGGCTGCCTCCACAAAAGTGTCGCCGACCTCGGTGACCTGGGACGACCGTGCCCGGATCCGGTCGATGGCGATGTTGCGCACCACAGTGATCAGCCACCCGCGGATCGAGCCTTGTTCGTCGGTCAGCCGGTCGGCGTGGCGCCAGGCGCGCACCAGCGCCTCCTGGACGACGTCTTCCGCCACCGCATGATCCTTGATCAGATGGGTCGCGTAGGCGAGCATCGCCCGCCCGTGTTCCCGGTAGATGTACCGGATGAGAGTCTCGGCTGCGTCTTCTTTCTGGCGCACCGTCTGCCACATCGGCATGCGTCGATCCTGCCTGCCACGTAGGCATGTGCCGATTCTTCGGTCCGCGCGGCACACACTGCCGCGGGTACTTCATTCCATCTCCCACAACGCGACGGGTGCCCGTCTATTCACCGATGAGGAGCGCGTCACCTCCCGGGCAGCGCCAAATGTGATCAATACCGCGACCCCGTCCGTGAAGGATCGCGGATCAGGTGTATCTGCCCTGGTCACGCCCTCCTGACCGGAAAGAAGAGCTTGACCACCGCGGGGTTGGGCAGCACGGGTCGTCGGGCCGGTGGGGACGGCTCGGGCGGTGGATCGGTCGTTTATGCGGCGGTGAGAGTGACGGTGAATCCGAGGGCTTGGAGCTGTCGGATGTAGTTGCGGGTTCTCTTCTCCTTGTCGACGCGGCTGTTGTAGTAGTCGCTGCCGAGGTCGTGGAACCGGGCGGTGGGGTCGGACAGCAGGTGCCAGACGACGACGAGGATGGACCGTGCTACGGCTACCAGGGCTTTGAGCTTGCCTCGGCGTTTGACCAGGCGCCGGTAGCGTTCACCGAGGAAGGTGTCGGTGCGGGAGGCGCCGGCGGCCGCGTTGTCGAGGACTCCTTTGAGGTACGGGTTGCCCTTGCCGGCCTTGCCGGAGGTGTTCTTGTTGCCGGACTGGATGGTGCGGGGACACAGCTTCGCCCAGGAGACCAGGTGCTCGGGGGTCGGGAACCGGGTCATGTCCAGGCCCACTTCGGCCAGGATGGCTTGAGCGCCGGACTGGCCGATCCCGGGGATCTCGGCCAGTCTCTGCACCGCCGGTAACGCCTGGGTGGCGGGGTCGCCGGTGTCATCACATTCGTGGTCCGGGATCGCGGCGGCGGGGATCGCGGCGATCAGCTCGTCGATACGGGTGGTCAACTGGTCGATCTGCCGGGTCAGAGCGTCGATCTGGTCGAGCATGATCCGGACGAGTTCGCCGTGGTGGTCGTCGAACTGGCCGGTGAGCGCTTCGATCAATTCGGCGTGTTTGGTTCTCATCCGTCCCCGGGCCAGGCCGGCGAGGGTGTGTGGGTCCCGCTCGCCGCGGATGAGTGCCTCGAGCATGTCCCGGGTGGAGATCAGGTCCAGGCTTGACGCCACCGAAGAAACCTTGATCAGAGAGTCCTCGAGGATTTTCTCGAGGCGCTGCCAGTACCGGGTCCGTTCGCGGGTCAGGTCGACGCGCAGTCGGGTGTAGTCGCGCAGGACCCGCACCGGCCGGGGCGGCACGAAGGACGGACGCAGCATGCCCTTCTCGGTATGCCCTTCTCGGTAAGTTTGGCCAGCCACACCGCGTCCAGGTCCGTTTTAGGCCGACCCGGGACGTTACGCACGTCGCGGGCGTTGACCAGCTGCACATCCAGCCCCCGGGCTTCGAGCAGGTAAAACCAGATCCGCCAGTAGTCCGCCGTGCTCTCCACCGTGACCTTCTTCACCCCCAGATCGAGAAGCTGCTCGGCCAGCTGGCTGACCGCGTTGGTGGTGGCAGCCACGTCCCACACCTTGCACACCCGCCGCTGCGCCTGCTCGGCATGAGGCACCCGGGTACACACCTTGCCCGACTGCTTGCCGACATCGATTGCGCAGACCCGGTCGACGAGCCGTTCATGCTCGGCGTCGGGCACCTCCTGCGGCTCGTCCGTCCACAGCGGCATCCGTCTGCTCATGACCCCTCCCCACCACAAGATCAACAATGGCGGGTTGCCCGGGGGCCTCGGTCGGGAACCGAAATTCTGACCGGCGTGCTCAAGGCGACAGCGCGTGACCCTTCAGGTCGAAGCCCCGGCGCCAGACTAGCTAACGGGCTCAAGATCCCAAGAAAGTTACCGGCGTCAACGGGCAACCCAACCTGGAGGACTTCCCATAAGTATTTAAATTGCTCAGGCGAGTGGACCGTGTACGCGGAAGACTTCAAGCTTGGCTACGGTGCGTAATGTGGCGGGGAACTTCTCCAGATCCAGGAAATTCGAATGATGATCGACGCTCAATTCAATCAGCCATAGGGAGATTTTGCTTTTCTATTGGTGGCGTTTGTTTGCCTAATTCTCTCGACCTCTCATGATTCCGACGGGTGCTCTCGACGACGATCAGAGCGGTCATGACGGCGACCAGAGCGGCCAACCCGGCTATCGGGGGCAGGACGGCAGCGATCGGAACGGCGGCCAGCAGGGCTCCGATCGTCGCCAGCCGTGCCACGTTCAGGGTCCGGTGCATGCGGTGCTCGAACAGCAGATGGCCGGCGAGATACAGCGCCACGCCCCCGAACAACGGCAGTGCGTAGAAGATCCCTATCGGCCGGCTCGTACCGGCGTGCGCCACGACGCCTTCGACACCGAGGGCGGTGAGCAGGATGCCGGTGACCAGCGGGAAGTGCCCGTAGGTGTACGCCTCGACGGCCAGGCCGATCCGTGCGTCGTCCCGCGTCTTCACGAGACTGCGCCGGGCCGCGGGCGCCGCCACGTCGAAGTACAGCCACCAGAGGCAGACGGCGGTGCCGACGCCGAGGACGGCCGCGCCCAGCAGCGGCAAACTCACGGGCTGACCGGCTGCGCCGACGCCGATCGCGACGATCGACTCGCCCAGGGCCAGGATGATGAACAGGCCGTGCCGTTCGGTCAGATGCTCAGCGCTGTGCAGCCGCCAGTCGCCGTGCCGGGCGGTGAGATAGATGCCGCTCACGGACTTCTTCTCTGCCTGCGCCGACCGTGACCGCGGCGGGGCCCGTCTACTCGCGACCCGGATCCGGCAACTCGGTTTCGCCGGCGAGTACGACCCGGAACACCTGAGCGCCCGGTCGCACCGACCAGCAGCCGGTGTGCCGTGTTGACGTCGCCGTCCCCGTTGAGCATGAGGAACGCGGCCGCATTGGCCGCATGCAGGGCAGCTGCCGAGTCCGGCGCCGCCCTGCGGGCATCGGCCAGCAGGGTCCGGGCGTCCTCGATGACTCCGCCGGCCTCCGCACCGATGTACGCGGCCTCCGCGAGCCGGCGCCCCCGGTCGGAACTCGTCGTGCTCAGCTCGGCCGCGCGGACCAGCGCCGCGATCGCGGCGAACGCATCCCCTCGCAGCATGACCCGGTGCCCAGCCTCCTCGAGCAGCTCCGCCACCGTCTCGTCCGGGCCGGTGGCGGCCGCCGCCAGGTGCCAGGCGCGGCGTTCCCGGTCCTCGGTCAAGGCACCGGCCAGAGCGAGGTGCGCGCTGCGGCGCTCCTCGTGGGTGGACATCGCCACGATCGCCGACCGGATCAGCGGATGCCGGAACCCGATGCGCGCAGTGGCGTCGTCCACGCGTACCAACTGGGCCCGCTCCGCCGGAGCGAGGTCGACAAGACCGGACTGATCCGCGAAGGCCGCCCGCAGCACCCGGATGTCACCGGCGCCCTCGAAAGTAGCGAGCAACAGCAGCTGTCGGGTCGTTTCCGGCAAGTCCTCGAGACGCGCGGCAAACATCGCCTGAAGCCGGTCACTGAGGGGAACCACCTCGGCCTGCGGCACGGAGCGGTGAGCGGCACCGAGCAGCGTGGCCGGCAGCTCCGTCAGAGCAAGCGGATTGCCCTGCGCCAGGTCCAGCAGCCGTTGCCGGACCCGGGCCGGCATCGCCGGATGGTTGGCCACGACCAGCTCCCGCGCCGCCTCGCTGTCGAGCGGCGCGATGACCTGTTCGGCCAGCCCGCGCCGGTCGAGGAAGCTTGCCGTCCCCGATCGGGCGGACACCAGCAGCCCGGCCCGGCAGCCCTGGAGACGCCGGGCGATGAAGCCCAGCACCACGGCACTCGCCCGATCGATCCAGTGCACGTCGTCGACCACCAGCACAACCGGCACGTCCGTGGCGAGATCCGCGAGCAGCGGCAGCGCGGCGTTGCAGACGAGCAGGACGTCCGGGGCTGGTCCGGCGCCGAAGCCGAGCGCCACCGAGAGTGCCTGCCGCGGACCGGTCGGGAGGCGTTCGAGGTTCGCGTTCACCGGCAGGAGCAACTGGTTGAGGCAGGAGTAGCTGACGTCTGCCTCGAATTCCGATCCCGAGGCGCGCAGCACGCGCATTCCCGCCGCGACCGCAAGCTCTGCCGCGGCGGTCATCAAGGACGACTTGCCCACCCCGGCTTCGCCGCATATCAGCCGCGCGTCACCACGTTCTGGGAGGCCATCGAGAAATTCGGAAAGCTGGTCGAGGTCGGCATTTCGCCCGAACATTTTTGATACCGGTCACGGACACCTCACGTACACGTTCCCTACCGTCAGCCATCGTCCGGGGAGGCTTTAGCGCGATCATGAACTACTCCGCTTTCGGCTCGAGGACGAGGAGGATCGAGCAAAGGATGGGCAGCTTTGGACAAACGCTCAGCCGTCGCGGACGCCTCCGGCGGACACGGCGTGTTACAGACGACACGGCGGACGCCTTGGTCGCACGTCACGAAATGACGCTCTCCTTACCGTCGCAGGCTGAACGAGTCCATGTGTTGTTGCGCATGGCGTCGGATCCGAAATGGGGCCAGTCCAATACCGCACGACCGACATTTAGGTCGAACGTGGCCAGTACGTCGGCGACGTCACCGAGTGGCTGAACCGGGCTCTGCAGGAGAGAGACGACGCCCCGGAGTGCGGTCGGTCCGGCCGACTCCCACAGCCGGCGGGCGAGAATCTGCAGTCCGAACCTGAACCAGAAGTAGTTCGCTCCGTCGCCTGCCAGTGCATCCGCCATCCGGTCGAGATCGCGCACCGGCCACGGACCCTGCGCCGCCTCCCAGACCGCCTCGCACAGGGTCTCCAGAACGGGCAGCGATTCCGGTTCCGCCTCCGAGACATAGCCGTGCAGGCACAGATTCGCCGCGATCTCGCCCAGCCATGAACTGATCGGGCTGCGCGACCAGCCCTCGCTGTGAGTCAGGTGACCCAATTGGTGGACTATGAGCAAGTCCGCGAAGGGCTCGACGTCCGCCGGCCGGCCGTAGGCCGCGGCGAGCCGTTGCTCCATCTCGGCATCGGGATGGGAAGCAGCGATGACGAGAAGTTCTTGCCAGAAGGGGCCGGCTTCCCGCCCCACCACGATGCGCCCGTCACCGCCGTGCGGCATGCCGTACGGCGGACCGAGGGTCACTCCAGCCCAGTCCCCCGAACCGACCACGAACAGAGCCGGGACGAACGGTACAACTCCCTGATCGTCGAGCCACGACACGGCGCGTTCCATCCGCCGCGCCAGCGCACGCGCACGCATCTCGCCGCCGGTGGTGCAGGAGACCGGAAAGGCAAAGCCGCTGATCTCGGAGAGCGACTGATTCTCATCAGGTTCGGACACGAGTTCTCCCGTCGATGCCGCGGCTACCCATCGGCCATGGGGCTGCTCGTCCACCCGGCGGGTCATCCGGCAACCCTGTTCTTACTGCGGATCCGGGTGGAAGCCGCGGAGGCGATCCCCTGCAGGACCCGGACGTGACCGACGGGCATCATGCGCGCCAGAGCATCTGGCACCTTCGCACTGATAGCGATGAGCAGGCGCGGCTTACGCCTGACAACGGCATCCAGAATTTGCCAGGCGGCTCTCTCCGGCGGACAAGTGAGAGCCGCGGCCAACGACCGGCCGCCGTCTGCCCGCTCGTTCTTCGGTACGCCGCTGCCGACCAGCGCGTTGGTGGCGATTCCGGTGCGGATACCACCCGGGTGCACGATGGTCACCCCGATGTCCCTGTCCGCAAGCTCGCTGTGCAGTACCTGGCTGAGCCCACGGAGCGCAAACTTGCTGGCGCTGTAGGCGCTCTGCCCGGCCGGGGCGACGAGCCCGAACAGACTGGACACATTCACCAGGTGACTGCCCGGTCTGGCGGTGAGCGCGGGCAGCAACATGTGCGTGAGCATCATCGGCGCCCGGAAGTTCACGTTCATCACCCACTCGAACTCCTCGATGGTGACCTGATCGAACCGGCCGGCGAGCGCTACTCCGGCGTTGTTGATCAACAACCCGATTGCTGGGTACTGAGCGAGAATTGTGGTCGCGAGACGTTCGACGTCGCCGCGATCGGCGAGGTCGGCGGTGATTGCCTCGACTTTCCGTTCCGGGTGGTCCGCACGGATCCGGTCGGCGACGACGGCGAGCCCGAGGCTGTCGACGTCCACCAGCACCAGGTCACTGCCTCGAGTGGCCAGTAGGTAGGCGAGTTGCTCACCGATGCCGCCGGCGGCTCCGGTGAGCACCGTGGTTTGCCCGGTGAACAGGTAGGGCGAGAGACGGCTCAAAGCAGGTTCCTCACGGGAGTGTGGTCGTGGGTCGTCGGCCCGGACTCCTCGGGCGCCGAAGTCGCCGTGGAGCTTGAGAACCCGCCGGCTTCGCAAGGTTCTGGATCGACTTGGCTGACGTACTCCTCTTCAATGACGGATGAGAGTCCAGTTCCTTCAGACGGGTGCGGTGGGTCATCGGGCCGGGAAGCCGGTCCTCGCGTGAGGGTGCGCGCCCGCGTCATGGTTGGTTCAGCGAGTGCTCTGATCGGAACCACCACGCCGAGGCCCTGACCGCAGGGCATTTCGCTCGGGCATAATTGCCGGTGTCGGCAGGGGTGCGAGCTGCTCTTCATGCACGGCACCGAGCTCGAGGCCGAGGTCGACTAGTCCGGCCTTCAGCAGCTGTTGCTCCCGGTATGGCGGCAGGTTGAACAGGCGCCACCCCGATACCTTGGTGTGCTCCGGGCCGCCCTCGGTTTCCGGACCGCGCGACCCCCGCGGGTCGAACTCGTGGCACAGGCCAGTGCACACGTTCTCCAGGTGGTGGCCCGGCGGCGGCCGGTCATCGTTGCCGCCGACGACGTCCACCGGCTGGACCGGGCAACGGTGGGCGTTCTCACCGAGATCAGACAACACCGCCTGACCCACGACGCCCGAATCGGTTACGTGGAAACCGCGACCCGTACGAGCGGCACGAGCGATCGGACAATGACGATCACCATCCAGGTGGGCCCGCTCAGGCCCGCCACATCAGCTCGCCTGCTGGACGCGGCCTTTCCCGGCCTGGCTGGTCCGGTGCGGGAGCAGATTCTGTCCGCGGCGGACGGGAACCCGCTGGTTCTGGTGGAACTCGGGCAATCGCTCACCGCCGGGCGGCAAAATGGCTATGCCGGGATGTTGCTGCCATCGCGTCTGCTGGAGACCTTCAGCGGTCCCTTCCAGATGCTCGACGACACCGCCCGGCAAATTTTGCTGCTGGCCGCTCTGGACACCGACGAGACCCGACCGGTGGAGCTCCACACCGACCGGAGCCCGGCTCTGGCTGAGCTGATGCGTCCGGTCATCGAGGCGGGCATCGCCAGCTGGACGGCGGCCACCGGCGTCCAATTCCGTCACCCGTTGACTGCGCGGGCCGTCGTGCAGCGAGCCACAGATGCTGAGCTGCGCGAGGCACACCGACTGCTCGGTGAGTCGTACCTGGCTCGTCCCGACGGGCTGGAGCGAGCGGCTGAGCACCTGGCCGAGGCGGCGGCCGCCCCCGACGAGCAAGTGGCCGACATCATCGACCGCGCCGCCCGCTCGGCCATGGGCCGCGGCGACACACTGACAGCGATGGGTCTACTGGCGCGAGCCGCGGCATTGAGAGCGCGTTTTAGATGTGGTCACTCGGGTGTGTTGAAGGTGCGTCGAGGTGTGCGTACGGCGGGTCCGCCACGGTCGAGCCAGCCGAGCATTCCGTTGATCGCGGCCCAGCGGATCATGTACTCGGATACCTCTGGGTCGGTTTCATAGTCGCGGGCGAGTCTGCGGTGGAGCATCAGCCAGCCGAACGTCCGTTCTACTGGCCACCTGCGTGGGATCAGCACGAATCCCTTTTGCCCCTTTGGCTTGCGGACGATCTCCAGGGTCAACTTCAAGATCCGGGCGCACCACTCGACCAACACTCCTGCGAAACCACCATCAGCAAGTACATACCGGACACCGAGCGTGTGGCAGAGACTCAACAACGTCCCCTTCGCGCCGTCGCGGTCCTGCACGCTCGCCGCGACCACGCACACCACGATCAATAAGCCGATCGTGTTGGTCACGATGAACCGCTTCCTACCTCCTATCTTCTTACCGCCGTCGTAACCTTGCGTAACCTTCGCGACGGTGTCGGCGGTCTTGACGCTCTGCGAGTCGATGATCCCCGCGCTCGGTTCCGGGTTCCGGCCCTGGGCGATACGAACCTGTTCGCGCAGTTCTGTCAGGATCCGCTCGGTGACTCCGCGCTTGTTCCATTGCCGGAACCGGCCGTAAACGGTCTCCCACGGCGGAAAATCCGCCGGCAGATACCGCCACGCGCACCCGGTCCGCACCACGTACAAGATCGCATCAACGATCACTCTACGTGGATGCTTCTCCGGCCGGCCCATCCACTTCGGCAGCGGCAGCATCGGCTCGATGAGCTCCCACTGCCTGTCCGTCAAATCCGAGGGATACCGGCGTGATCGATCCATACTGGTACATCGATCAGTACCTCACGGACCGCCGGACACGCCGTGCGACCCACATCTAAAACGCCCTCTCAGCCGGGGTTAACGGGCGCCGGCCGTTCAATGCGATGCCCTGACCAGCAGCCGCCAGCCAGGGCATCGTTTTGGCAGCTGATCTAGCCGTTACCCGAGTAACGGTAGGCCCGGAGCACCGTCTGGGTGACGGACGATCCGTTGTCGTGGGCTGCGTTCAGGCGCACCGACACGAAGCCCTTGCCCTTCGGGTAGGTCACCCGGGCCACCCCGCTCGGCGGGACCCGGAGAGCGCGCCACGTCTTCCCGTCGTCGAAGGACACTTCCGCACCGAGCGTCCGTACCGAGATCCGCTCTCCGGCCTGGTTCTGCACCCAGAGCGGCAGGTCACCGACCCTGCCCCGCACGCTGTTCGAGGCATCGAGCGACGGCTGGTAGCGCACGGCGAACACCGGCAGCGCCACCGGATCGTCAGTCGCCGAGCGGGCCGAGCGGAACGTGAAGGCCACCGTCTTCTCGGTGGCCAGGCCGGCGTACCCCACGCCCGTCATCGTCTGCTCGACCCGGTACTCCGACTCCGCGTCCGGCAGGTCGAACGCGCCGGTCGTGTTGCCGTCGTAATCACCCAGCAGCTCACCGTCGCGGTAGAACTTCGAAGACGTCGTCTGGGCTCTGTCGAAGCCGACGTGGCCGGCCGCGTCGCCGACCTGGGGGATGGCGGCGACGATGTCGCCCCGGCGGCGGGAGATCCAGGTCGTGTAAGAGTTGAAGGCGAGCCCGTACGGGGCGGCACCCCACTCCTGGCTTCCGTTGCTGCCCGCGCGGTAGGTGCGGGCCGCCGAGCGCCAGACCGGCCCGACGATGAAGCCCTCCTCGTCGGCGGTCCCGATCTGCGTCTCCAGCGCCCAGCGCACACCGGGGCCGGTGGTGTGGTAGTTGGTGCGGGGAGTGGACGCCTTGGCCCTGACGACTGCCGCGCCGGTCTCGTTGCCGGTGCGGTCGAACATGATCGCCGCCTGTTGGGCGGTCTGCCCGCCGGCGTAACTGCGCAGCGTCTGCGTCTCCGTGGCGAGCTCGTGTGCGGTGAAGGCGCGCCGGTAGCCGCCGGAGACGAGGGTGGTGCCCGGCACGTACTCGGCCGCGTAGTAGGCGTACGGGCTGTTCACCCCCCGCGGGCCTGAGTCCTTCTGCGCCCATCCGCTCGACACGAACCCGGTCATGGCCGGCAGGCCGGGGGCTGTCGGGTCGGCCAGGCCGATCCGCATCTCGCTGAAGTCGGCGACGGTCGTGCCATAGCTGACCGAGCCGCCGTCGACGGTCATGGCGATGCCGATCGACGCGCTGGTCGCGGCGGCCGAGGGCTCCGGCACCGCCTGGCTGACCCGGGCTGCCTTGCGGGCGTCGAAGGTCACCGTGGTGTCGCCAGCGATGTCGATGAACGGCTGAAACATGGTCGTCTGTTGCGACCCGTCGCCAGCGGCCGACGTGTCGATGTAGGACCCGACCGTGTAGCGGCCCTTGGGAACCCGGATCGTCACCTCGCCGCTCGGATCCCACGGCAAGGCGAAGTAGTCACCGACGGGCTGGTAGATCTGCGTGAGGTTGTTCGGCGTGAGTTTGCCGTGGAGGCCGATGTTGCGCAGGGTGAGGGCGTACCGCTCGTCCTCCTTCTGGATGGCGATCGGCGTGGACACCTGGGCCGGACCGGCGGTGGCGACGATGCGGCCGGTGTAGGCGCCCGGTGCCACGGCGCCCGTGGTGTCGGCGGTGACGGTCACGTTCGCCGAGCCGCCGGCCGGGACCGAGAGACGGGTTTCGCTGAGCCGGAACACCGTGGTGGTCTCGCCGGTCAGCGCCAGGTCGACCGTCACGTCCGCGGTACCGGCGTTGCGATAGGTGACCGTCTTGGTCAGGGCGGTGTCGGAGTCGTGTGGCCAGTGCAGCAGGCCGAAGGAGACCGACCCGGGTTCGCTGGTGAGGGTCTGCGTGATCGCGCGGGTCAGGTCGACGCGTCCGGCGCCCTGCTCGAACGGGCCGGCGGCCGCATCCGGTTTGGCCGAGGCCATCAGCACCGACTTGAGTCGCGCGCCGTTCCAATCCGGGTGCTGCTGTGCGAGCAGTGCGGCGGCACCGGCGACGTGCGGTGTCGCCATCGAGGTTCCGTTCAGGCTCTGGTACGTGTCGGGGAAGTCGGCCGCCGGCTGCCCGATCGTGGACCCGGACGCTCGGGCGGCGACGATGTCGACCCCCGGCCCGGCGATGTCCGGTTTGATCGAGCCGTCGAAGGAGCGCGGACCCCGGCTCGAGAAGTCGGCCGTACGGTCGGACTTGTCCACCGCTCCCACGGTGAGTGCGGCGTCGGCGCTGCCCGGGGTGCCGATGGTCTCGTCGGCACCGCTGTTGCCCGCGGCGAGCACGAAGAGGGCGCCGGTCTGCTCGGAGAGGCTGTTGGCCGCCTCCTCGAGCGGGTCGATGCCGGGGAGGTCGTCACCGCCCAGGCTCATGTTGATGACCCGGGCCTTGCGGTCCACGGCCGCCCACTGCATGCCGGCCAGGATCGCCGAGTCCGGGCAGCCGTACAGCTCGCAGACCTTGCCGTTGAGGATGGTCGCCTCCGGCGCCACTCCCTTGTACTTGCCGCCCGAGGCGGCGCCGGTCCCGGCGATGGTGGACGCGACATGCGTGCCGTGGCCGTCGGTGTCCGCGGCGGTGGGCTCCGCGGTGAAGTTCTGCGAGGTGACCTTGCCGACCAGGTCGGGGTGGGCCTCGTCGACGCCGCCGTCGAGCACGGCGACCGCCATGCCCTTGCCGGTGTATCCGGCCTGCCAGGCGGCCGGGGCGCCGATCTGCGGCACGCTGACGTCGAGCAGTCGCTTGCGGATTCCGTCGAGCCAGACGTGTTGCACGTCTGCGCGCTGCTCGCCGTTCAGCGCCTCCCACAGGGTCGTCGCCTGGGTCTTGCGCGCGTTGACCGCGAGGCCGCGTACCGCCGGCAGGTCCCGCCCGAGCTGGCCGCCGGCGGCGGCGATCGCGCGCTTGGTGCGCGCGGCGGTCGCGGTCGAGCGATACCGGACGATCATGGGTACGGTCGGGCGCGCGGCGTCGTCGTAGCCCAGCGACACGAGTTCGGTGACGTCGAACAGCCGCCGGTCGAGCTGCTGTGTGCGCAGCATGGCGGCGGCGTCGCCCGGCATCACGTGCAGGTGGCCGCGGACCACCGTGGTGGCGAAGGAGATGTGCTCGCGGCCGGCCGCCGGCTCGATCCTCGCCGTGGTGGAGTCCGCTTTGGCGATGGTCACCCGGTCGCCGGTCACCAGGGTGACGGTGTGCGGCCTGCCCGTCGGGGAGGCCCCCGCGAGTTGCCCGGGCATCGGCTTGGCGGCCGCCGAGGCAGCGGCCGCCGAGGTGGGGACGAGACCGGCTATGGCGACGAGGGCGACGCTCCGGACCGCTGTTCTGCGCCAGCTCACCGGTCGATCGCCACCGTCAGAGATTCATGGAAATACGTCATAGCCTGAACGACGGCCGAGGCTCGAGAGAAGTTGCATCCGCGGACTAATCCGAAAATCGGAGAGGGAGTGGGCAGGCGGCAGCGTCCCGGCGGAGCCGGGACAGGTTTAGGGGTTGGGAAGTTCAGGCGGCGGTGGGGATCGGGGTGAGGGTGACGGTGTAGCCGAGGGCTTCGAGTTGCTGGACGTGGTTGCGTTTCTTGCGTTCGGGGTTGAGTCGGTTGTCGTAGAAGTCTGCGCCGAGGTCGTGGTAGCGGGCCTCGGGATCAGACAGCAGGTGCCAGACGATCACGAGGATGGACCGTCCGACGGCGACGATGGCTTTCTTCGCGCCGCGGCGCCGGGCGATACGGCGGTAGCGTTCACCGAGGAACGTACGGGTCTTTGCGGCCCCGACGGCGGCTTCACCGAGCGCCCGGGCGAGGTAGGGGTTGCCGTGACCGGTGGAGTTCTTCCCTTTCTTCTTCCCAGCAGACTCCTTGACCGTCGGGGTGAAGCTGGCCCAGGACGCCAGATGCGCGGCGGTGGGGAACCTGCTCATGTCCAGGCCGATCTCCGCGAGGATGATGTGGGCGGTGGCCGGTCCGATCCCGGGGATCTCACACAGCCGCTCCACCGCCGCCGCGAAAGGGGCGATCTGCTCCTCGATGCGGGCCTCGACCTCGGCGATGTCGGCTTCGATCGCTTCGACCCGGGCGAGCATCTTGCCCAGCAGGAACCCATGATGATCGCTGAACTGCCCGATGAACGCCTCCTCCAGCTGGGCGATCTTGCCGCGAATCCTTGAGCGGGCCAGCTGAGCCAGGACCTTCGGGTCACGTTCACCAGCGATCAACGCGCGCATCATGTCCCGGCCCGACAGGCTGAACAACTTCGACGCGACCGACGACAGCTTGACGCAGGCGTCCTCGAGCAGCTTCTCCGCCCGGTTCTTCTCCGCCGTGGCCGCGTTGACCAGATCAACCCGGTAACGGGTCAGGTCCCGCAACCGGCGGATCTCGGGCGGCGGCACGAAACTCGGCCGCAGCATCTGCCGTTTCGGCGACCTTGCACAACCACACCGCGTCGAGCTTGTCCGTCTTCGGCCGGCCCGGCAGATGCTTGACGTCCTTCGCGTTGACCAGCCACACCTCGAACCCGGCCGCTTCCAACAGGTAGAACGGCGGTTTCCAATAATCCGAGGTCGCCTCCATCACGACCCGAGTCACCCCTAGACACCGGAAATGATCACCCAGCGCGAGCAGTGACCGGGTCATCGTGGAATGCGTGCTGACTTCCTGCATCCGCCGGCCCGGCGTCGTGTCCGACGGCACCCGCACACACGCGACCAGCTCAGCCTTACCGATGTCGAGCGCTGCGACCCTCGCGATGATCTCCTCGTGATCTTCGGTATCCGTCAGCATCAGCACTCCCTTCCATCCTCAACCAGCTCAGGGCAATGCCCGCAGGAGCCGACAGGGCAGAAGCGAAGCTAATCCACGTGCTCGAAGCGACAAGGAAGGGCCCATCACGCGGCTCCCAGCGCCCGACTAGCCCACGACCTCATACGGATCAAGGAGCGAACGGCGTCAGCGGGCAACCACCATTTTCAGCCCGGAACGGGCTCCACGACAGAGGGAACAGGGACTAGCCCCGTATTCCGCAGGTCGGCGATCGTCAGCACCACTCCAGCGGATTGACGTCGAGCAGGTCGAGGAGTTCGAGTTGCAGGGGTGTGGGTTGAGGGATGGTGTGCGGGTTTCCGCTGCTCGCGGGGATGAGTCTGATGCTGGTGAGGGCTTGGAAGATCAGCCGGGTGGTCGGTACGGCGGGCCGGCCGGCGTAGAGGCCGGCGACGGTCTGCTCATACTCGCCATGCAGCGAGATCGACGTCATATCCCAATGCATGCGGGACACGTCGATACCGAACACCTCGATCGCGGCCGCCCCCACCGACCCGGCGATCGAGTCCACCCGCGCCGCGATCGCATCCAACGCCCGACCCACCCGATCATCGTTGAGCTGCTCGGCACGCAGGCCGAAGACTTCCTCGACCGCGTACCCGGCCGCCCAGTCCCGCACCCGCACCAACGGCTCCGGCGAGGTCAACCGGTTCGCGACCAGCGCCTCGATAACCTGCCCATGGGTCAACTCCGACCGGTCATCCACCGGGCACAACCCATCAATGACATCGCGAATCCGCAACCGGCCGGCGAACGCCGCGACCACCGGCAACGACCCCAACGCCTTCTCCACCGACGGCACCGAACCGTACCGCGCACGCTCTCTCACAACCCCGGCACGCTGCCACCGAACCCGCCCCCGGCCAACCCGCCGCGCCGAAACCCGCCCACGATCACCGACGTGCGGAAGCGGGACTAGCGGACCTACTGACCGTCGGGTATCCGGAGACGGGCCTGGCCGATCTTGCTTTGGCGCCCGATGTCCGGGAGCGCATCGATCGTGTGGTGCTCGAGCAAAGGCAGCAGGACCGATTGCGGGCGCATGGCTTCGAGCCGATGCGCCGCCTGTTACTGACAGGGCCGCCTGGCACGGGCAAGACGATGCCTGCTCGCGCTCTGGCCGGCGAGCTACGGCTGCTCCTGTTCACTGTTCGCCTTGACGGGTTGATCACCAAGTTGATGGGTGAGACCGCGGCGAAGCTACGGCTCATTTTCGATTCCGTCGCCGAAACGCGAGGGGTTTACCTGTTCGACGAGGTCGACGCCCTTGCTGGTGAACGCGCGCTTGGCGACGATGTCGGGGAGATCCGACGTGTGTTGAACTCGTTCCTGCAGTTTCTTGAGCAGCACGAGTCCCAGAGCCTGCTCATCGCGGCGTCTAATCATCCGCAACTGCTCGACAGGGCCCTGTTTCGTCGTTTCGATCTCGTCGTGGAGTATCCGCTGCCGACGCCGGACGTCGTTCGCACCGTAATCAGCAACCGCCTCGCCTCTATGGTGCCGCCACGTTGGCCGTGGAAGACGATCGAACAAGCAGCAAACGGCCTGAGCCAGGCGGAGATCACTGTTGCTTGTGAGTTCGCTGCGAAAGCGCCCGGTCACCAGCGGGCACCGCATACGACACCCCCGCCAGCCTGCAGCTCATCACGACCCGACGCCGCGATCTCGACAGCCGTCTACTGACGGTCACCTCGGCCACGAGTGCCGCGACCGCACAGGCCGCACATCTGGCCGCGCGTATCACCGCCGACCATCCCCACATGTGGCCAGAGACGATCCGCGCGCTCATCGTCCATTCCGCGGAGTGGACCCCAGCGATGCTCAACAGATTCGGCGGCAGGAACAAGACCCAAACGCTGCCCCTCTTGCGCCGCTACGGGATGGGTGTCCCGGATCTGCTACGAGCCACCCGCAGCGCCACCGATGCGCTCACCCTCGAGGTCGAGGACACCATCCGGCCGTTCGAGCAACGCCGGATGCGGGAGATGCACCTTCATGATCTTCCGTCGCCAGCCGACGTCTTGGAACAGCTGGGCGAGACGCCGGTGCGGCTGCGCGTGACCTTGTCGTACTTCATCGAGCCGAACCCCGCCAACCGGGGCTGGCGGCGCCGCTACAGCTACGCGTCGCATCTCCTGCGGTTCGATGTCCGCCGACCGTACGAGTCTCTTGACGACTTCCGTAAACGACTCAACAAGCAGGCCATCGCAGAGGAAGAGCGCCGCCCGAGCGGCGCCGCCGACGCCGGCTGGATCCTGGGCGCGAAGGCACGCAGCTCGGGGTCGGTGCACTCGGACATATGGCAAGGATCAGCGGTAGACCTTGCCAGCCGTGGCGCGGTCGCCATTTTCCCGGTCAGCGGCTGGTGGAAAGAGAACCCGGCGCGTGATCGCAGCGAGCAGGGCGCACGCTACGCACTGGTCGTCTCCGTCGAAACCCCTGGCCAGGACGTCGATGTGTGGACTCCGGTGGCTCAGCAGGTCGGAGTCCCAGTACAGGTTCACATGTGAAACCGAAAAACGCGTTGAAGTGTCTGTACCCGTTGACACCCAACCTGGACCTGACCAGGGCCGGCCGGACACGATGGAGGATCTAGTGAAAGCCCGTCATCAACGCTTTCGCCATCACTTTGGGGTGACCGCTGTCCGGCCGCCGAATCGCACTGACCGAATCGCCAAGAACACTGCTCATGGGATACACCAGTTCGCCGCCGTCGGTGCCGCCTGACGTTCAGACGGCCCACATCGCCGGGCCAGCGTGACGCGTCAAGGCCGTGAAGGGCCGGTGACGGCGAGCTTGGCGATCCGTACCGCGGCGACCTCGAAGATCGGTTGTTTGGAGACCGCGTCCCAGGCGGTGGCGGTCAGCTCGTTGGCCGCGCGGGAGCCGGCCGGGACCGGTCGACGGTCCCCGCCACACTCATCTGCGGCGTCGCACGGAGGATCAGAATCAGCCGGTCACGGTTCGTCGCGGCCATCGCGTCACAGGTGCGGGTACGCCCGGGGGCGCAGGGCCCGGGCCCGAAGGGCTGCGTGGGCGGCGAGCCGGCCCGCGTCGGTGAGCCGCAGTGGTTCGTCGAAGCGTGGAGAGGTGGTGAGGTCAAGCAGGCGTAGCTGCCGCCGGAGGTCACCGAGGAGCCTGCCGGTCTGGTCGGGGGTGACCGGCTGGCCGGTGTGCTGGTCGCGCCAGCCCTGCTCGGCGAGCGCATGCGCGACGGCAGTGTCGAGTGCACGGTAATCGTGGTCCTGGCCGGACAGCATCAGAAGCAGGGCGACCTCGCCAGCAGCGGCGTCGGCGGCGTCCGGGCCGAGCAGGTTGGTCATGGTGGCCTGCCACAGTGCGGGCGTACCCTCGGCGTGGACGGTCTTGCCGATGCTGCTCAACAGCAGTTTGCGTCCGGAGCGGCGAACGACACCCATCTGTTTGGCGAGCTCGCGCAGAGTCCACAGTTCGACGATGTCGGATTCGGAGCGCGGGTTGGCGGTGAGCGTAAGCCAGTCGAAACGGCGGCAGCCCTCCGCGACGAGAGGGCGGGTGAGAGTGCCGGTCTGTGTGAGTGCCGCGCCTGTGGCGGCGTGGTCGAGCAGCCACTGCAGCGGGGCGAGATGGTCCGCGGCCGTGTCGGGAACGGCGACCGGGTGCAGGAGCTGGTTGGTGATGGCCGTGGCGAGACGCCGGTGTTCGGTGCCGTGGCCGTCGGCCCAGTTCTGCAGCCGTTCGGTGTGCACCCATTGCAGCCAGGTGCTGCCGGTGAGGTCGTCGCGGGGACTGTCCAGGAAGACGCGAGTCGTCTGGTCGGCGGTCTTGCGCCAGCCCGGCCGGCCTGGTCGCAGTTCGCCGCTGTCGATGACGTGTTCCAGCGACAGCGACGCCGACGCGTAGGCGCCAGCCTCGTCGCTGCCCATGACCGACCCCCACTCGAGCACGCCGGGCAGGTCGGGTGGTTGCAGGCCGCTGGCCGCCAGCGCGGACCGGTAGGCCTTGAACCCAGCCGTGCCACCGTCGTGTTCGTAGACGGCCAGGATGTCGGCGGTGGCGGCCGAGCCGCACATGTCGGCGTACCGGGTTCGGCCCAACCGATGGAACAGCTCACCGAGAGCAGCAGCGACCTGCTGCTTCTCGTCGAGGTCACACAGCCACTTCGTCGGCAGCTGATACCACAGGAAATCGGCCAGAGCATGCCCGGTGACAGCTCTGAGCCCTTCGCCCCAGGTCAACGAGTCGAAACCGGCCCGAGCCGCGGCGGCCATGTCGGCATCGATGCGGGCCAGGTCGGCCAGCACCGCCTCCACGACCAGATCGTCGGCGGGTTCAGCCATGGACGCCGGTCCGGGGCGTGCCGCAGCATTTCTTGTACTTGCGGGCCGAACCGCACCAGCATGGCTCGTTACGTCCCGGCGGCCACGAGATCAGTTGCTCGGGACGGGTTCGGGCGAGGTCGGCGGCGTACCCGGCCCGTGCCTCGCCGGGGTTCTCGCCGCGTTCGGCGCACCAGGACAGCAAGGCGTCGACCCGGATCGGAGCGATGCTGACGCGGGCCATCCCGGAGTCGGCGGCCTCGGCGAGTTTGACCTGCATGGCCCGGCAGTACTCGGCGTGCGATCGCCCGCCGGCAGCCGCTCCGCCGGGTTCGGTCAGCGCCGGCCATCGGGCGAGCGCTTCGTCGTACTCCTCGGCGGGGAACCATGACAACGCCACGAGCATCGGGGTGGCTGCGGCGCGCCAGCCGGTGACGGCCGCCGGTGCCGCGGTACGCAGGATCCGCTGCCGGGAGTCGCGTTCCCGTTCGGCGTGGAAGTCCGCCGCACGGGCCTGCAGGTCGTCGGCTTCCATGTCCAGCTGGGTCATGCTCGTCCGGCGCAGGTCGATGAGCTGAGGGATGAGCCGTTCGGGGTCGCCGCTGTCCAGGGCGATACTCATCCCGTCAGTCAGCCAGGCCAGGGCGGTGACGTGGTCACCGACAGCGGCGTACTCGAGGCCGGCGTTGTTGAACAGCCACACGTCGCCGGGGGTGTCGGCCCTGACCTGGGTCCAGATCGCTTCGGCCTCGCCGACGCGGCCGGCCCGCATCAAAATCTCCGCGATCCGGCATCGACTGTCGGGCAGCCCCTCCAAGCCGGCGTCCACGGCCTCGCGGATGGTCCGCAACGCCTCGTCGAACCGGCCGGTGTCGGCGTAGGCCTGCGCCAGCTCGTCGAGCAACTCCGGGAGGTAGAACACCTCGGCGGCGTCCGCGTCGGTGCGGGTGAGCGCGACCGCGTCCTGCAACGCGGCTAGGCAGGCACCGTCGTCACGCGGACGCGCGGCCATAGCCGACGCAAGTTGCCGTTCGATACGTTCAACCTCGGACAGGTGGTTCACCGGCATCAGACCATCATGCCGTCGCAGGCGCCGGGCACGCGTGCACCGGGCCGTGATCCCCGCCTGACGGTCACGGCCGGCCCTGACCCTGCCACGATCCGCCGCAGGTGCGCACCAGCCTCCACCAACGGCACCTTCGCCTCGGGAACCGGCAATGACGAGTACCCGCTGAACTTCGTGAGCAACGACTCCAGCCAACGGCTCTGGAGCCGCCCCGACAGGCCGATCAACCAGGGCCGGGACTACCGCGGACAACCCGGGACAACCGCAGCCAACTTCCGCACCCCACGAGCAACCACGATCATGGAATCACCGGCCCCGGACAGGACCGGCGAACCCCGGCGAAGATCACCGTACGGGCGTTCGTGTCATCGAGGTGTCGTGATCATCCACATAGGAGGATGCCGTGCATCGACGTTCGACATCACCGACAAGGAGACCCGTCACGTGGAGATTCGATCAATCCGGCCATGAACGCCCCTGCTCAACCAGGGCCCCGACAACGAGGTCGACGCAGATGGAAGGCTCAAGAGCTTTTGAGTACGAACCGGCTACGAAGATCATCCGCAATCATGGCGTAAACCGTACGCGCGTACGTGCAAAAATGCGTGTCACGCCGACGCGGACGCATCAATGTCTAGACATCAAAAGGCTAGCTACGCTGGCCTTTTGTTAAGTCGGGCTGACAGGATTTGAACCTGCGCCCCCTTGACCCCCAGTCGCATTACGATTTGGTTAAGTAAGATCAGATTGTGTCAATCAGTACACAGATCCGGACAGACCGACAGCGCAATGCCGTCCGATTTCAACCAGTCGTGGGGAAGTTGATCAATCCTGTGACCGGGCATGTGACCACGCCCAATCAAGTGCGGCTCCTGTCAGCGGATTCAAATAATTGACGATGCCCTCAAGAGGGAGGGCACCTTGCCGCACACTTGGGAGGATTCAGCTTCTTCCCGAAACAGCAAATCAGGAACGTCATCAAAACCCCGGCTCCGCAGAAACGGCGACCATTTGACAGCTCATGAGAGGACTATCCCTCCCCGCAACCCGTAGCGGGCTTCAAATCCGCACGCTGCCTTCAGTTCCGATAATACTCCGCCGACTCGCCGTGACAATTCAAGGCTGCGAGTTGACCATGCCAACGGCGCACCCAGATTGCCACCCGCCGACCCTGCCCAGCCCCGTCTGCGATAGCGGCGATTCCTGATCGCCGCTATCGCAACAGCAACCCGAAAGGCCGCCGGTGTCTAGCGTCAGGTCGCTGATAGGTCGTCCGCGGTCAGCGGCTGATCTGCCAAGCCTGCAGCCTTGAGAGACAAGATCGCGGCGTCAACGTCGGTGGCGTAGAGGACGATGGCGAGTTCGTTTCGCGCTCGTGAGACGCAGACATACAAAAGTCTCCGGCTCCGATCCACGGTGGTGTCTTTGCCGCTAGATTTGTTGCGGCGATCGGTATCAGAAAGCTCTGCGAGCCCTAAGAGTTTGTCGTAGGAGTGGGCGGGCAATGTGCCTTCCGAGTCGTCAAGCAGGACTATGACGTTGGGAAATTCGGCGCCTTTGGTTCCGTGTTGTGTCGAGTAGGGGGACTCCCGTCTGATGTACTGCAGGTATCCGTACAGCTCGCGGACATCGCAATCCAGGAATTTCTCCAGTACCTCCTGGGTCTTTTCGCCCATTACCTGGTCTTTGTGTTCCCCGTCGGGGTCGAGGTAGCGCGAAAGTAGCGGAGTAGCTTCGATGAGCCCGTGCTTGTAGGTGTGCCGCAGCGCATCTCCTACTGAGCCTTCGCCAGCTTTGGCTACTATTGTTTGAAGTTCCCGCACGGCCTCACTTGCGGCGGTGAGGCGCTGACGCGCGACTCCCGGTTCTGTGATGCCGTCCCGCAGCGTGGTGCTGTGCTTGCGCAGGATCCGCGGTATTGCGGCGGCGCTGGCTTCGCACAGTGGCAGGATGACGTTCAGGAACGGCGCGATGGGCCAGGCTGTGCCTTCGTCGAAGCCGGCGGACAGCGCGGCGGGGGCTTTCGGCACATGGAAGGCGGCATGTAGGTCGGCGAAGCCGAGTCGGCGTGCGGCGAGTTTGTGCATGGCTACGAGGATTTTTGCGCCGCCGGGCGCATCGCTGGTCCAGGCGTCGTTGGAGGTGCGTTGCGCGAGCCAGCGGCGGACGGTGTGCATGCTGGTGACGCGGTCGGCGTCTGCGGGCAAAACGAAGAAGTACGCGTGGCCTTCTGGGGTGACCTCGTCTGTCCGGCCGGGGATTTGTTGGTCTCCGTCGCCGGCGGCCCGGACCCGGTTGACGACCTCGAGAACCTGCCGCGATGAGCGGAAGTTCTCTGGTTTGTTGATGAGGGTCCAGTCGGGTTCTGCTGGGATCCGGCCGATGCCGGTGGCATAGATCTGCTGCATGGTGTCGCCGAAGAAGCCTAGGAGGAAGTCGCCTTGGACGGTCCGATACAGGTGGATGAGGCTCTTGACGACCTCTGACTCGGTGTCCTGGCTCTCGTCGACAAAGATGATCGGGAATCGTGAAGCGACCACCTTCGCCAGGAGCGGCTTGGTCATCAGCATGTGCGGCACCATCTTGAGGATGTCCGCGTGGCCGATCTGCCCCTTGCCGTAGTCGGGTCCGATGCCATAGGTGAATCGGCGCATCGATCGCAGGCCGTCAGTCTGGCGTTGGTAGCGGTCACGGTCCTGCTCCGCGGCACGTCGTTTGTCGGGTGTTCCAGCCTTGTCGATCTTCTCAGAAATTTCGGCGAGCTTGGCCGCGAGTTGGCGTTCTATCCAGGCTCCGATGTCGGACTGGAACGGTGCGACTAGATCCCACAGGAAGCCATGGATTGTGGAGACGTATACGAGCGGGTCGTCGTGGACGTCGTCGTGGATCTCGGCGGCGGCAACTTCTGTGTAGGTGATGCAGGCGACCTGTTGGGTGCGGGCACGTAGCTGCTTGCGGCGGTCGCCAGCGACGTAAGCCAGCGCCTTGACCAGTGAGGTTGTCTTCCCTGATCCTGCCCCGGCGTTGACTACGAATCCTGTTTTTCCGCGCCGGTCGAGGATCTCGCGCAGGGCACGGTCAGTGTGAGTGTCCGGTGCCTCGATTCGGCTGGTCATCCGCGTACCTCAGCTTGGATCTCGGTCAGCTGTGCACTCTCGGACGCTTCCACGGTCACCTGATCGCGTAGCCACTCGAGGCCCTCGACGATGTAGTGCGGCCCGAGCCACTCTGCCGGGTTGGAGGTGATCAGCGCGAGGGCGAAGTTGGTCTTGTCGAGCTTGCGGACGCGTTGGTGGATCTTCTCGTGAAGCTGGTCCAAGGTCATCTTTGCTGCATCGCGCACGCGCACGCCGAGGTTTGCCTGCTTCAGGTCTTGGCACCAGGCCAAGTTTTGCAAGGCGAAAGCCTCTTCGAAGGTGCGGCCGGCTCGGGTGTCGCGTTCGCCGTTCCACTCCACCGGTTGGCGGGTCTCATAGGCAACACGGACGTGGCCGGGGTTTTCTTGCTGCGGCGGGCACTTATCGCTGGCTGGCAGATCGAGGAGGTCGGCGACCGACCGGATGCGTGGGATCCAGGTTGCCAGCGTCTCGTTGCTCGTGACGGCGTCGTCCGTCGTAGTCATGCATGTGGCCCGGCTAGTTTGCCCGTCGGCATCATCAAGACCGTCGTCGTCGGGCTCGGATGCGGCATCGGCATCGTCCGTCTTGGGCCCATGGACGCTGTCGATGTCGGTGATGACCAGCGTCGGAAGGCCGAGGAATTCGACGAGTTCCCGGAACTTGTGAGCGAAGGCTCCACCTACCTCCAAGATCGTCAAATGGCACGACTGCAGCTCAGGCGCCGCCTGCTGAATCATCAGGGGAAGGAGAAGGCGCTCGACGTTTCCCTCGACCAGGACTGCGGCATCAGCGAAGAACAGGTCGCAGTGAGTGAGCTTGAGATACTGGCGGAGGAAGTGCCGCGTGGATTCTTCGGTGACGCCCTTGAACGTCATCAGGTCTCTGACGTCGGTGTGGTGGAGGTTGCCGTCTTGGCCGGTACGTCTGAAGTACCGGATGGGCTCGAACGACTTCTCGTAGATGACGTGCGCCGAGTGGGTGGTGACGACCATCTGCGTGGTGAAGGCTGGATCAGTTTTGGGGAGGATCTCGCGGATTTTCCGGATGAACACCTGCTGGAGTTGGGCGTGCAGATGAGCTTCGGGTTCCTCGATGAATACCAGGTGGATCGGTGGGCGCTCGCCGTCTGCGTCGATCCACCGGTGATGGAAATCGAGGACTTCGACGACCATGTAAATGAGGTTTTTGAAACCTAGCCCGTTGTACTGGTCAGGCAGGGTTCGCTCTGTCCCGCCAGCGCCGTCGCCCGTGGGCATCGCGTAGTGGACTCGGGCTCCACTGCTGAGGACGGTCTGTGCGTTGAATGACGCTTTTACGACCAGACGTGGATGTTGGAAGCCCGGGTAGCCAAGATCGGAAAGCTTGGTCAGGGTCGACTCGAAGACTTCCGCGAAGTGCTGGTTGAGTCGAAGTTCCGAGTCCGCGATGGCGGCCATGGCCGCTAGGTCAGTCTCCTGCTGTTCGAGGTTGCGGGTGTAGAAGCCGCTCAGCTTGCGCGAGAGGTCTTGCGCCCGGCCACGGCTTTCCCCGTCGACCAGGTGGCGCTGGGCGTCGAGGAAGTCGATCCTGATCAGGTCGTCGAGCTTGCCTCCGAGCTTGCTTTCGCCTCCGCTGACCCAGTCCGGGGTGAAACTTGCGTCGAACTCGAAGTTCTTGTTGCACTGGCCGGCGTCCAGGACTGCGTAGACGATCTCGTATTCACGATGTAGTTCACGCGTCAGGTAGTCGGTCAGGGACCGGGGCCATGGTTCGTACGCTGAGCCTTCGGCGAGTTTGGCGGCGGTGATCTTGCTGCGGCACTCTTCGAAGTTCTCGACCAGCTGCTTGCCGTTCCTGGGGCGGTAGGCCAGCCGAACCCCGACTAGCTCTGAGTTCCAGCTCAGATCAGGGAGCAGGTCGATCACCCGGTGCAGGTTGGTGTCGTCGTCTTTCAGGTTCAGCCAGATGTCCAGCTCAATCTGGGGAAGCTCGTCAGGGTTGCCGGACCCGGAGTCGAAAGCGTCGAAGACGTCCCAGCAGTCGGTGGTGAAGTCGTAGATCTGAAAGCGGCCTTTGCCCTCGCCGAGGAACAGTCTGAAGACCTGGGCTGCCGAGGTCTTTCCGCTGTTGTTCGCTCCGACGAAGACTGTTGTCTCCGGGTCAAGATCAATCCCGACTTCGCGCAGCCTGCGGAAGTTCCTCACCCGGAAGGTCTCGATGTACAACATCGCTCCGTTCGCAAGGGCGCGCTACCTGGAGCGCGCGAGCCATCGAACGATAGACCTCGTCTCCCCCTTAGCCATCCTCCCGAACTAGCACCGCCCGCTTCGGTGAAAGGTTGAACATCGAGGTGGACCGCTGGAAGTCATCGACAGCGGCCGTAGAGACAATGCAAAAGTTCACCGGTTCGGGTGATCGGGAACGGACTCAACGGCGAGGGCGATCCGGCTCTTGGGAGCGCGTGGCAGGCGGATGCTGGCTGACAGGTGCGATCGTGCGGGACGCCGGTGGCTCAGTCCCGGCGACGTTGGGCTTTTGGTCCTTCCTGCTTGCCGTTTACGATGGGTTTCGCAGACTTTTACAAGGTGCGCCACAACGGATGGTGTCGCCGGGACGAGCGACGGTAAGCCACGACATCGGTTCGGATGCTGACCATCGGTGGGACGGCGGGTCGTCAATTCTGATTCAGGGGTTGCTACGGCGCGAGACCGTTTAAGGCTGCGGTCAGTCCTCGCTGAAGAGCTGCCGCAACCGCTCAGAGATCGCGTCCATGGCGTCGTCGGCGAGCATGATCGCTTTGTTGTGCATGTCCTCACCGTGAGCCGCGGAGACCGGTCCTTGGTTCAACGCCTTTCCCTTCACGCCCAGCATCACCACATCGGTCATTGCCGACGTGGCATCGTCGGCTTTCCGGCGAATGTCTTCGTCCAAGATCAGGCGAATCGATTTCCTGATCTGGGCTCGAACGGCCAGTTCCTTCTCGTCCGTGTCGAAGCCCAGCAGAGTTCCACCGTAGCCGTGCTCGGTGGTACGTGCGATCTTCAGATCCTCGAGGTGAGTCTTCGTTGAGTCGCGCATCATTTGCCACAGCCCGTCGTAGGCCGCCTGCAAGTTCTCGATTTCGAAGGCGCGGCGACGGTCCGCAATGGCCCGCTGCCGGTCGGTGTCTTTCACCTTCCGGTCGTGCTCAATCTTGCGGCGCTCGTTGGCGATGTTCGCCACGGACGTCACCACAACGCCGGCAATCGCCGACCCGCCAGCTACCAGGCCGACCAAGAGGCTCGTATCCACGCAGGGCAACCTACTGGTAGGCCTCTCACCCGCGCTAACCATGGGAGTGCGATCCCCGCCCCGTCACCCGCCTACCGGCGCTATACGCGTTGCAGGCGCCCGCGTCCGATCCGACCGCATGATCATGGCTTTGGCTCGGACTGCCCCGTCCTGCTCGGCCTGACCGCCCCCGGAGCGTCGGGCACGAGCGGGCAGCAGGACGGTCCGGACCTGTTCGACGCGTTCGCCTAGATGGCTCCGATCGTACGAACAGCCCGGATCGGCGGCCCCTTCGGTCAGGGCTGAGTGTCAAATCATGATCGATGTGCGCGAGTTTGGGCCCCACGCTGCAAATGCCGGCGGGTGCACGCGAGTATGTCGATCAGTAATCGGGACCGCGGATGATACAGGTCAAGTACGAGATCTACGCCTAGATGGCTGATGCGGCAAGATCATTTCGCCCCGTACCGTAAGCGTGGTGAGTGATCTTGACGCAGCTCAGGAATCGTCCGGCAAGTACGTCCGTTGGTACGCGACGGATCCGAACAGGCCGAAGTGCATCCTCGACTTCTGCGAGTCGGGACGGCTGCATGGCGATTTCTGCGGAGCTCACTACGCCCAGAAACGCCGGGGTGAGGTGCTGCGTCCCGTGCGCGGCTCGAAGGCCTACCACCAGGCGAAGTTGAATGACAAGGACGAAAAACAGTGCACGCGGTGCGGGTACTGGCTTCCACTCACAGACTTCTACGTCCGTAAGGACGGGGGCAAGGTTGTCCTTGGCCGCTCCCACTGCAACCGATGCAACATCCTCCGTCGCATGGGGATGACCGCCAAGGATTACGACGAGCGCCTGACCCAGCAGGGCGGCGGCTGCGCCATCCTCGATTCGTCACAGGGTTTTGATCCCCGCCTGCCCGGTTCGGCTTGACCGTTTTGTCCCTCACTGGTGAGTGCGGTAGGGCCGCGTGTCGCTGCGGACGCGTCGGGTTTCCGTACCCGGGGAGACGGCTTTCTGCTGGTAGGGGCGGTGTTGGTGGGTCAGGTGGTCAGTGGCAGCGTGCTCAGGCGTTCCCAGCAGAGCGTGAACGCGGTGGCCCAGGGCCAGTCGTCGGGGATGGACAGCCGGCGCCGGCGGGCGTGGGTGGTGAGTTTCGCGGGTAGGTGCAGCAGCCGGTAGCGCAGGGTTTCGGGTTCGGCGTGGGCGAGTTCAGGCTGGTCGTGCAGGCCGAGGAGCCGGGTCCAGGCGGCCAGGTCCGCGGCGATGTTGCAGGCCAGGACCCAGCCCTGGTTGACGGTCCAGGATTTCGAGGGCAGGTTGCGCAGTCCCATCGCTTTGCCCTGCCGGACTTGATCTTCCACTGTGGCGTGCGAACGGTGCAGCACGTCAAGGAACTGCGGATGGTGGGAGCCGGCCACACCGTGGAGGCGGCGGATGTTGGTCGCGATGACCTGGTATCGCCAGCCAGTGCGTTTCTCCAGGGCGGTGAGCTTCTTCGCGTGCCGGGCGGTGGGCCTGGTCCGGCGCACGATCAGCCGCAGCCCCGGCGTCCAGGACTCGACCCGCTGGTTGAGGCCGGTCAGTTCAGCGGCTTGGGCCTGGTCGGTGGCGGTGCCGTCCTGCTGCAGGCTGTCGGTCCACGCGGTCTCGGCCACGGCGGCGATCGCGGCCTCGTCGACCTCGGTGATGGTCCAGCCGACGGTGAACTTGACGGTGCGCCACAGCCGGTTCATCTGCTCGATGTGTTCGAGCAGGTCGTGGGTGGCTCCGGCCCCGTCGATCCGGATGAGGATCTTGCGCCGGTAGGCCACCGGCAGTTGCGCGATCGCGTCGCCGAGGACCCGGATGTGATCAGTGACGGTGTTCGAGCCGGCGTTGCCTGATCGCAGCAGCATGGCCAAGGACTCGCCGGTGTTCGCACACCATGCCCCGAGCGGATGGAACCCGAACCCGCGTTTGAACGTGGCGGCCGCGCCCTGCTTGTTGCTGTGAGCGGTGATCAGGGTGGCGTCCAGGTCGATGATCACCCACCCGGACAGCAGTTTCCCGGCCACCATCAGCCAGGGAAACCCGGCCGGACGGCGGGCGAGCAGGTCCCACACCCGGGCCCGGACCTTCGCTCTGGCTTTGCCGATCCGTTTCAGCCCAGCCTCGTCGAGCCCGGCCAGAGCCCGCCGGACGGTCGCTTCCGACGGTGGATCACCGAACACGAGCCCTTGATGGGTGAGCAGCCCGATGTCGGACATGCTCGTCGCGCCGAGGACGATCGCCACCGCCAGGGAAACCAGGACCGTGCCCCGATCCCACCAGCCCGGCCCGGCGCCTCGGGGCAGTATCCGGTTCAACCCGCTGGTCAGACCGGTCCGGTCTGCGCATTTGCGCACCAGCACCGCACCCGCGTGACCGACCAGACCCTTCCCACCCGAGCCGACGACCAGCCGCTGATCCCACCCGCTACCCTTGCTCACCAGGAAGGTGCACCCGATTCCAGTGTGGATATGATCTAGACACTCACATCCTTGCAGGTCAGGTGCACCTTTCCTCTATCACCCTCGATGCGACGCATTCAGTCTGAATAGCCGAGGCCATCTGCAGCAAGGTCGAGAACGGATCGAAGGGCCGTATCTGGCTCGCTGTCGACCACGACCATGGATGCTGTTCCGGGTCAGGCTCCTGCGGGAGCTGCGTTCGGGGCCTGGTCTGCGACGGCTGCAATGTGATGCTTGGCCGGGCGATGGACCGGGCTGACATCCTCCGCAAGGGTGCAGAGTATCTCGAAGCGTACGAGAGCCGTTGACATGCAGAAGCGCCCAGCCTGTTCCGGTCACCAGTGCCAGGTGTACCCGGCGATCGACCCGTCGCGGTTGCCGCGGCCGGTTACCCCGCTGTTGCGGGATTGGATCGAGGAAGGCTCAAGCTCAAAGGTGGACGTCGCATCAACCACAAACGCTGAATACCCGCGGATCCTGCGCGGCCGAGTGACCGCCGCTTTCGGCGATCTACGGGTCGGGGACATCACCCGCCACGAGCACCTGGATCCCTGGAGCAGGCCGGCGTTCTGCTTTCGCATCGCGGGCCAGCGATCCATGATCTCGTGGTCGCGGCTCTGGCGACCGGCATGGGCCTGGGCGAGCTGCTCGGCCTGCGCACGAGCGCCGTCCGGGTGGGCACAGCGGCGGAGGTGCCTGTGGAGCACACCTTGCGGCGCGACGGTACCTTCGCGCGCCGAAGACGCCGCTGTCGCGGCACACCATCGCCCTGTCCCCCGACGCCGCCGCCTCGTTCGCTGTACTCGTCCACAACGAGCATCCTGATGAGTTGGTCTTCACGGCGCCCGACGGCCAGGCGTGGAATGCCAGTACCTTGTGCCGCCGGCACTGGCAGACGGCCGTCTTCGCCGTGCAGCGCTGCCCGCGGCATCGTACGACCGCGGCGTCGAACGGATGGGTTAGCCGGTGGGAAGTGTCTACCTGCCGTTGCCCGGATCGGCTACGCGGCCGTCCACGGCTGCACGACCTGCGGCACTCGCACGTCGCCCACCTGATCGCCGCCGGGGGACTTCCACTGCGTCCAGCTGCGACTGGGGCACGCCTCGATCAGGACCACGTTCGAGGTCTACGGGCACCTGCTGACGCACGGCGAACTCAACCAACTCGCGGACTGGATCGGCAACGACCTGCCGGCCGAACAGCAAGCGCGTCGATTCGGACCGTCGGCTGCGGGCCGGAGCAAGCTTCGACCCTCCAGCCGACGCGCCGAGCGGCCTAATGCTGCTCCTGGCATGCGGCTCGGCCGTCGTGGGCGTACGGCGACGAGGGCGTGGCGTAGGTGGATGTGCGTTGACCAAGCGATTCAGCGGGCGCGGCGGCGGCCTTCCTCGTCGAGATGTCTGACAGCCGACGCTGGTCATCCTGGCGGAGGACCGGCTCCTGCGCCAGCGGTGGTCACATCACAAAGGGCTTGATGTGCCTGGCGAGGGCCGCCGCAAGGCGAACCGGGGTGGCATCGCCGATGAGGCGCGCTATCTCGGTTCTCGATCCGCACCACAGGTAGTCGGGCGGGAAGCCTTGCAGGAGCGCGGCCTCATAGTGGGTGATGGCGCGATGTTCTTCCGGGTGGAGGTATCGCCCTTTCTCGGGTTTGAGGAATTCGACGCGGATGGCCGGTGCTGGCGCGTCCCATCGCATGCGGCCGAGGTCGCCGGCCGCTGCGGCTCGCGGCCCTCTGCGCAGGTAGTGGGGAGACAGCAAATGTTCCGGCAGATCACGGACGTCGCCGCCAGGCGGGATGTGCTGGTAGCGCTGCTGAGACAGCAGGGTAACCCGTCGGCCAACGTGCAGATGGTGGCTTCGGAATGTGCCGTGGACGTGCTGGCCGAGAAGGTTCGTGGTGTCGGTGGGGAAATCCCAGACGTGTACCTCGGGAGCGGCGAGGCCACCGAGTGCGTTGTGGACGGTTACGCGGGGTAGGCCGTGTCTGCCGCCGTGGGTGGGTACGGGTAGCGGAATGCCGTCGGTTTGCGAGCCAATGATGACAGCGTGGCGACGGTCTTGAGCGACTCCAAAATCTGCCGCTTGCACGACACCGTAGGTGAGCCTGAAGGCAGTAGAGCGTTCTTGGTCGATCGTTTGGAGCATGGCTTCGAACTCGTGGCTGCGCAGGAATTGAGGTGTCGTGACGATGGCAAAGACGGTCGGCCGTGCCTCGACGACGACCCGCCAGAACTCTTTCCACAGAGTGTTGCGGGGGTCGGAGCCTCGGGCACGGCCCCAGCCGGTGAATCCTTGATGGCGCTTCCTGAAACTCCCCACTTCTGCTAGATCAACTTCCTCACTTGGGTGATCCCTGGACGGTTCGTG
>NZ_JAMQOL010000089.1:0-32243 GCF_023717965.1 Paractinoplanes hotanensis
CCCCCGGGCGGCCCCCCCCCCCCCCCCCCCCCCCCCCCCCCCCCCGCGGGGCCCCCCCCCCCCCCCCCCCCCCGGACTGCGGCTTCCCGCTACCGGAAGGCGTGCGGGTTCACCTGCACCAGGCGTCCGGCGTCCTTGAGGCCGAAGAACCCGGCGATGCTCCACGAGGTCGCGTAGAGCTTGCCGCCGGCGTACTCGACACCGGTCGGCATCGTGACGGCGGCGTGCGTGACCCTGCCGTGCTCGATCCGGGTCAGGCGGCCCACCTTGGCCGGGTCGAACCCGGGCGGCGGCGTCGGGCCGGCCGGGCCGCGCGCTCACGGCAGCACAAGCGGTGCTGCGGCCCCGGCCTGGCGGCAGATCGCTCCCCGGGTGATCCGCCGCATACGACCCGGCCTGGCAGGATGGGCGCGTGCGCGAGGTAATCGACGGTGTCTTCGAGCTGGGCCTGGGTTTCGTCAACATGCATCTGGTGGTGACCGACGACGGGGTCGTCCTGGTCGACACGGGTCTTCCGCGCAACGCCCAGCGGATCGACCGCGCCCTGCACCGCCTGCGCAAGCAGATCGGCGACGTGACCGCGGTGCTGCTGACCCACCAGCATGTCGACCACATCGGCAACGTCGCTGACGTCCGGCGCCGCGCCGGGGCCCGGGTTTTCGCGCACGCCGCCGACGCCGCGGGCATCACCGGCGCCATCCGGCCACCCGAGCCCAAGGGCCTGGCCCGGTTCGCGGTACGCCTGATCGGCTCGGCCGAGCCGACCAAGCTCGACCACCTGATCACCGCGGAGGAGTCGGAGCCGCTGCCCGGCTTCACGGCGATCCACACGCCGGGCCACACCCGGGGGCACGTGTCCTATCTGCTCGACCGCGCGGGCGGCATCCTCTTCGCGGGCGACACGGCCTCGGGCACCAAGGACGGCAAGGTCACCTCGGGGCCGACCCAGGCGTCGGCCGACCCGGCGCAACAGGGGCGCAGCCTGGCCAAGCTGGGGACGTACGAGTTCGAGCACGCCGTCTTCGGGCACGGCAAGGCGGTCTCCGGCCATGCCGCCGAGCGATTCCGGGAGTACGCGGGAAGCGCCGGAGACGCCCCGGCCGACTGACTGCCGCGCACGCCCCGCAACGCTTAAGGCCCCGGCTCGGCGGGCACGGCGCGGCGCCCTCCGGCGCCCGCGGACGCGTCAGGGAATCGTACGAACTTTGGCTGCTCGCACACTTCGCGGCATTTGCCGCATTAGGGTTCGAGCCCATGGACCGTAGGACGTTGCTGGGCGCCGGTGGGGCGATCGCTGTGGTGAGCCTCAGCGGGGCGCCCGCCCGGGCCGCCGTACGCCGCCCGATCTTCGAATGGACGCGGCCCGGGGGCTTCTTCTTCCCCGGCGAGGGCATCCTCACGCCGCCGCCGCTGGCGATCTACGACGACAACACCGCGTACGCCGACGCCTCGGCCAGCCTTCCGCTGCGCCCCCGCCAGGCCGAGTCCCTGCGCGCCCACGCCGCCGAGGTGCTCGACGACCCCCGCAACCTCGTGCGCGACCCCGACCAGCCGGTGCGGGACCGCCCGGTCGACCACGTGAGCGTCCGGCTCGAGGACGGCACATTCCGGACGGCCGAGCTCGAGGGCTGGGGCGACGGCGACCCCTACCGGGCCTTCCCCGAGCCGATGCGGGCGCTCGACAAGCACGTGCAGCAACTCGGCCGTACGGTGCTCACCGGCGGCGAGCCCTGGCGGCCCAACGCGATCCGGCTCGCCGCCGTCCGCCTCGATCACGAGCCGGGCGCCGCGGCGCCCTGGCCCGTCGGGCTGCCGTGGCCCGATACGAGCGGCCTCTACGCCGAGATCGATCTGCACGGCCGACCGGCCCAGCTCGCCCGCCGTACCCTGCCGGCCGGGCTCCCGCTGTGGCCCGCCTACCGCACGTCACCGGTGGAGTTCCTCCGCGCGACCTGGCGTCACCTGCTCCCGCACGAGCTGTAGGGCCGTGCGGGCGTGGATCTGCTGCGTCGTCGAGATGCGTTCTGCCCGGCCCCGGCCCAGGAAGCTGATCAGCCAGTGCAGCAGCGTCGTCACCTTGTTCTTGAACCCGACCAGGTAGAACAGGTGCACACCGAGCCAGCCCAGCCAGCCGACGAGCCCGCTGAGGTGCAGCGGCCCCATGTCGGCGACGGCCGAGAAGCGCGAGATCGTCGCCATGTTGCCCTTGTCGAAGTACTTGAACGGCTTGCCCGCGGGCTTGCCGGCAAGTCGCCGGGCGATCGTCCGGGCCGCGTAGGCGCCGCCCTGCATGGCCACCTGGGCCACGCCGGGCAACCCGGTGGCGGCCATGTCGCCGACCACGAAGATCTCGGGGTGGCCGGGCACGGTCAGGTCGGGCTCGACCCGGATCCGGCCCGCGCGGTCGGTGGGCGCGCCGGTCGCGGCGGCGATCCGGGCGGCCAGGGCGGGTGCGGCAACACCGGCGGCCCAGAATTTCGTGTACGCCTCGATGCGCTCCTCGCCCTCGGCGGTCTCCATCTTCACGCCGTACGCGTCGACGTCGGTGACCCGCGTGCCCAGCCGCACCTCGACACCCAGCCGGCGCAGTTGCTTCCGGGCCGCCGCCGACAGGTGCTGGTCGAAGGCCGGGAGCACGCGGTCGACGGCGTCGACGAGCACCACCCGTGTGCTGGCCAGGTCGGCCCGCCGGTACTGGCCCTTCAGCGCCCGGTGGGCCAGCTCGGCGATCTGCCCGGCCAGCTCGACGCCGGTCGGACCCGCCCCGACCAGCACGAACGTCAGCCACTGGCGGCGGCGCTCCGGGTCCTCCTCGAGCTCGGCCATCTCGAAGGCGTGGAAGATCCGGCTGCGCACCTCGAGAGCGTCGTCGATGTTCTTCAGCGCCGGGGCGTGCTCGGCGAACCGCTCGTTGCCGAAGTAGGAGTTGCTGGCCCCGGCCGCCACGACCAGCGAGTCGTACGGAACAAGCCTTTCCCGGCCGTCGGGCGAGCTGACCACGACGGTGCGGGCCGCGACGTCGACGTCGGTCACCCAGCCCAGCCGGATGTCACGCCCGGGCAGGATCTCGCGGATCGGGGGCGCCACCTCGCCCTCGCTCAGAATGCCCGCCGCGACCTGGTAGAGCAGCGGTTCGAAGAGGTGATAGGTGGTGCCGTTGATGACCGTGACCCGGGCCGGGACCTTGCCCAGCGCCTTGGCCGCGAACAGGCCGCCGAAGCCGGCGCCGACGATGACCACGCGGTGCTCTCTGGTGTTCATGCTCTCGGGACGACTCCGCCTCGTCGGGCGTGACGGACTGATACCGGGATCACATTCGTCCCGGGAAACAGGCACAGAGTAGGCGCGAAGCAACGCCGGGTACGGTACTGTCCGTGCCCGGCGCTCACGTGGGAACGGCGCGGTATGTTGTCGTGCGCCGATCACGTCATATCCACACTGGACACCGGGAGTCCATCGAGGTGAGGATGATCAGCGTGGCTGAAGACGTGTCCAGGCTGGACACCAACGTGCCGGAGACCGCCCGGATCTGGAACTACCTGCTGGGCGGCGCCGATAACTTCGCGGCCGACCGGGCCGTGGGCGACCAGATCATGGCCACCCTCCCCCAGCTGGCCGACAACGCGAGGCTCTCCCGCGCCTTCCTCGTCCGGGCCGTCCGCTTCCTCGTCCTGGAAGCCGGCATCCGCCAGTTCCTCGACATCGGCACCGGGCTGCCCACGGCCGACAACACCCACCAGGTGGCCCAGGCCGCCGCGCCCGACGCCCGCGTCGTCTACGTCGACAACGACCCGCTCGTGCTGGCGCACGCGCGCGAGCTGCTGACCAGCACGCCCGAGGGCGCGACCGACTACGTCCACGAAGACCTGCGCGACCCCGAGGCGATCCTGCGCGCCGCCGCCCGCACCCTCGACCTGGACAAGCCCGTCGCCCTGGCCCTGATGGGCGTGCTCGGGCACATCGAGAGCGACCACACGGCCCGCTCGATCCTCGCCCGGCTGCTGCGCAACCTGCCGTCCGGCAGCTACGTGGCGATGTACGACGGCGCCGACACCGACCCGGCCACCCGCGAGGCGACCCGCATCTGGAACGTCTCGGCCAACCCGAAGTACCACCTGCGCAGCCCCGAACGAATCGTTCACCTGTTCGAGGGGCTCGAACTCGTCCATCCGGGGGTGGTCCCGGTCACCAAGTGGCGATCTGATGGGTTGGAGATCTCCCAGTACTGCGCCGTCGGCCGCAAGCCGTAGCGCACCGGACAACACTTTGATAAGCAGGTCACCATGATCGGCCGAGGGGACAGCGGCGGCTCGACCGTCCGCCGGTTGCAGCTGGGCGCGCGCCTGCGCGAGTTGCGCCTCGCCGCCGGCGTGAGCCGCGAGGCCGCCGGCTACCGTATCCGCGCGTCCGAATCCAAGATCAGCCGCATGGAGCTGGGCCGCGTCGGGTTCAAGGCCCGCGACGTGACCGACCTGCTGGTCCTGTACGGCATCGAGGACACCGCGGAACACGAGCGCCTGCTCGAGCTGACCAAGGCGGCCAACTCGCCGAGCTGGTGGCACACCTACGGCGACGTGCTCGAGAGCTGGTTCCACAGTTACCTCGACCTCGAGCAGGCGGCTGAGCTCATCCGTACGTACGAGATTCAGTTCGTGCCGGGGCTGCTGCAGACCGAGGCGTACGCCAGCGCGGTGATCCGCCTCGGGCACAACAACCCGGGCAAGCACGAGGTCGAGCGGCTCGCCAAGCTGCGGATGGCCCGCAAGGAGACGCTGACCCGGCCGGAATCGCCCACGTTCTGGGCGGTGCTCGACGAGGCCGTGCTGCGGCGGCTGATCGGCGGGCGCGACGTGCTGCGCGACCAGATCCTGGCCCTGCTCGAGGCCTGCGACAATCCCAACGTACGCCTTCAGGTGATTCCGTTCGACTCGGGCGGCCACGCGGCGGCGGGCGGCGCGTTCAGCATCCTGCGGTTCCCGCACGCGGAACTCGACGACGTGGTCTACATCGAGCACCTCACCAGCGCCCTCTACCTGGACAAACGCGAGGACGTGGACGACTACGCGGCGGCGTTCGGCCGGCTCATCATCGAGGCCGCCCCGCCCGCGCGCACCCCCGAGATCCTGAAGGCCGTTCTGATCGACCTGGAACGCTGGTAGATATCCACATTGGGTGGTTGTGCTCGGCAACCGCAGCCGATAGAAACGTCCCCATGACGGACCAAGAGGCCCCCGCCGAGTTGCAGCCCGACGTGCCGCACGCGGCACGCATGTGGAACTACTGGATGGGCGGGAAAGACAACTTCGCCGCCGACCGCGCCGCCGGCGACGCGGTGGCCCAGGTCTATCCCGAGATCGCGGTGATGGCCCGTCAGTCCCGCAAGTTCCTGATCCGGGTGGTCCGCCACCTGACCGCCGAGGCCGGCATCCGCCAGTTCCTCGACATCGGCACCGGCCTGCCCACCATGCAGAACACGCACGAGGTGGCCCAGAGCATCGCCCCCGAGTCCAAGATCGTCTACGTCGACAACGACCCGATGGTCCTGGCCTACGCCCGCGCCCTGCTGGTCGGCACGACCACCGAGGGCGTGACCACGTACGTCCACGCCGACTACCACGAACCCGAGAAGATCCTGGCCGACGCCGACTCCGCGCTCGACTTCACCGAGCCGGTCGCCGTCATGTTCATGGGCGTCATGGGCTACGAACCCGACATCAAGGTCATCCGCTCGATCGTCGACACGGTGATGGCCCGCGTCCCCTCCGGCAGCTACCTGGTCTTCTGGGACGGTACCAACACCTCCGAAGCCGTGGTCGAGGGCGCAGCCAAGCTCGCCGAGATGGGCGGCGTCCCCTACATCCTGCGCAGCCCCGAAGAGCTGGCCACGGTGTTCGAGGGCCTCGAGCTGGTCGAACCCGGCCTCACCCAGATCAGCTCCTGGCGCCCCGACGGCGACGGCATCGAGTCCATCGAGGCGTACGGCGCGGTCGGCCGCAAGCCGTAGCCAACTCCAGGGCAGGCCGATCGCGGCCTGCCCTCTATCGCGCAGCCTCCACTGTCGGGCCATAGCTCGGAGCCAGGCGCGGGCGATCAGCTGTTCGCGCAGTGGGCCTCGGCGAGGAGTTGTTCCGCGCGTTCGATGCATCGCATCCGGCCTCAGCTGCCTCGAGACGGTCCCGCTCGGCTCGGGGTGCGTGGCCAGCACTGGCTCGGACGGCGGCCCAGGGGCCCGAAGATCCGTTCCGTGACCAGCAGCGTTTCCAGATCCGACGTCCGCAGGACGCTCGGCGGCAGGTGGCTGAGTCGGTCCGTGACCGTTCGGAGAGCAGCCCCAGCGGGCTGACGTTGATTTCGCCCTCCGTACGAACGCGAGATCTCCCCGATTACTGCCAGGAACGTTGGCGGAACGGCATCCGGGATGGCAGGTCCACAAGGATTCAGATCAAGCACCTGACCTGCACCCCCGACTGAGGAGCCCTTCCGTGCGTATCCCCTCTCGCGTCCCGGCCGCCACTGCGGTTCTCGCCGGCCTGCTGTTGACCTCGGCCTGCGCCACCAGCGACGACACCGCCAACGCGGGAGCCGGCAACGCTCCGGCCGCCAACTCCCCCTCGGTCAGCCCGACCACGACGTCACCATCGCCGTCCGCCTCCACCTCCACGTCGTCGCCCAAGCCCACGACGTCGAGCTCGAAGTCGTCCGGCAGCGGTGGTGGGGGCGGCGGCGTCTTCAGCGGCACCCGCCAGGTGTACCTGCTGCCCAAGAACAGCGAGTCTACCCTCGGCGTCGTCCAGGACGGCAAGATCGGCCTGTCCGAGAGGTTCGGCGACGGCGAGTTGTTCGTGCTGACGGCCGTCCGCCAGGGCGGCGACCAGTACTGGATCCGGACCGCCAAGCTGCGCAAGGGCGGCGAGCCGTACTGCCTGTCGGCCAAGCTCGGCTCCGGCGGCGTGCCGGCCGCGGTGAAGACCACGGCGTGCGACGCCGCGGCATCGGACCAGCTGTTCCGCTTCCGCAAGACCGGCCAGTCGAACGGCAAGCCCACGTACACCATCCGTACGGGCAAGGACACCTACATCATCCAGGACCCGACCGGCGAGATCGCCGGCACCGGCACCGGCGTGGCCGCGGTGCAGATCGGCGAGGGCACGCCCGACATCGACACCCCGTTCATCATCGCCGACAAGGGCAAGGCCACCATGCCCGTCCTGGACTGATCCCGCGATCTGCTGGAACAACGCCCGGGTACCGATGGCGCAGCTCCCCCGGCCCGGTATGGGCGGTCTTGGCGTCGCCCAGCTCAAGGCAGGCGGACGGGCCACGGTGAGCACACGCCGCTCGGCGAGGTCGTCGCGGACGCCTTACGCCGGCATCGACGAGACGCAGCCCGGTGGCCGAGGAGGGGAACCATCAACATCGTTTTCGAGACACACGCCCTGACCGAGGACAACGAACGCGGCTTCGCCACCGGTTGGCTACCCGGCCGCCTCAGCGAACGCGGCCGGTCCAACGCAGCCGACATGGGCCGCCGCCGCGACGACGGCATCGCCGCGGTCTTCAGCTCAGATCTGCGCCGAGCCGCACACACGGCCGAGATAGCCTTCGGCGCCACCAACATCCCGATCCTGTACGACTGGCGCCTGCGCGAGTGCGATTTCGGCGAGCACAACGGAAGCCCGTCTTCCGAGGTGGGCCGCGACCGCCTGGCCTACGTCGACAGCCCGTACCCCGGCGGCGAAAGCCACCGCCAAGCGATAACGCGCGCAGCCGGTGTCTTCCCCGACCTGTTCACTCGCTGGCGCGGCCGCCGCGTCATGGTGATCGGCCACCTGGCGACCTACCGGGCCCTGGAACACGCAGCCCACGGCCGCACCATCCACGACCTGGTAGCCGAAACCTTCGAGTGGCGCCCCGAAGGCTGGGAGTACACGCTCGACTGACAGCCGACCAGGCGACCGGCGCCATCCCAGCGCCGGCCCCAGGCGGACACGAGAGGCCACGCCCGACGTCCTACGGCCGCGACTCAACGGCCGCAGAGCACAAATCCGGCGGCCGCCGGCTAGAGGGGCTGGCGGCGGAGGACCAGGGTGGCGAAGCCGAGGACTCCGCGGTAGCCGCGCAGCCACTGGTCGCGATGCTCGTTCGCCAGGCGGGTGGCTTCGGGCGCGTCGGGGTGGCCGGGGTTGTCGATCGCCCACTCGAGCAGGGAACCGGTCCAGGACCACTCGTAGTCGTCCCACTCGGCGGCGTCGCTGATGTGGGCGTAGATGGGGTGCCAGCCGGCGTCGGCGGCGGTTTCGATCAGGGTGGGCAGGTCGGTGAAGTCGCCGGGTTTGGCGTCCAACGCGGCCAGGGCTTGCGGGGTGGGGTTCGCCTCCCAGAAGCCGTCGCCGACCATCAGTACGCCGTGCGGGTTCACGTGGCGGCCGGCCTGGTCGAGGGTTTCGGCGAAGCCGCCGAAGGCATGGGTGGAGCCGACGCAGAGCACCAGGTCGTAATCGCCGTCCGGAACATACGTGCGTGCATCCCGCTCATGCAGCGTCAGTCGGTCGGACAACTCGCGCATGGCCGCCACCGCTTCCGCACGCTCCAGGGCATGCGCGCTCAGGTCGACGCCGTCGGCGTGCCCGTCGGGATAGTGGGCCAGCGCTTGCAGCGCCCACGCCGCCTGGCCGCAGCCCAGATCGAGGATCCGGGCTGCCGGTCCGCGCCCGGCACGGCGCAGCAACTTGTTCACGTTGACGCCCGCGACCGGCGCGGCGATGGGGTGATGGGTGTGCGCGAGCGCGCTGGCACGTTGACGATCCACGTGGTCCAGTCAACACCAAACTATATTTACGAACGGTCGGTCGTTTAGTAGGGTCCACGGCATGGGAACAGACGGGCGGCTGCTGCGAGGCGAGCGCACCCGCACCGCTGTGCTCGACCGGGCGTTGCAGCTGGCGACGACGGCGGGCCTCGACGGCCTGTCGCTCAGCCAGGTCGCCGATTCGCTGGGCGTCAGCAAGTCCGGTCTGTTCGCGCATTGGCGTTCCAAGGAAGAGCTGCAACTGGCCGTCATCGCCCACGCCCGCGCCCAGTGGACAGAGCTGGTGATCGGCCCGGCTCTGGAAGCGCCACGCGGCGTGCGACGCCTGTGGGCTGTGCACAACCAGCGGCTCGACTTCTACGAGTCGAAGACTCTGCCCGGTGGCTGCTTCTTCGCCAACGCGCATTTCGAGTTCAATGCCCGGCCGGGCGTGGTGCGAGACCGGCTGGCCGTGGAACTCCGGGACTGGATGGGCTTCCTGACCAGCCTGGCCACCGACGCCGTCGCGCTGGGTGACTTCAGGCCCGGCACCGATCCGGCCGGCATCGCGTACGAAGCGGAGTCTCTTGGCGTCTGTGCCGTGATGCAGGCGCCGGTGCTGGGCGCCGACGTGACGTTCCGCCATGCCCGCCGTGCCCTGTTCGACCATCTGCGAGCAGTCACCACTGACCCGACGATTCTTCCGGAGCCGACATGACAACCGCAGTCCACACCTACGGCGCCGTCGTTCCTCAGGCCGTCCACTTCGACGACCTCGACGCGATGGGCGTTCTGCACAACAGCCGCTACGCCGTCCTGGTGGAAAGAGCCATCATCGTGTGGTGGGCCGAGCGCGGCGTGTCCTTCACCGGCGGCCGCCCCACCACGCCCGACGCGTTCAACGTGGTGCGCGAATACCAGATCACCTTCCACACCCCGATCCGCGGCACCGGCGAGATCGACATCCGCTTCTGGCTGGACCGCATGGGCACCACCAGCGCCGAGTACGGCTTCCAGGTGACGTCCGCCGACGCCCAGACCGTCTACGCCGAGGGCCGCCGCGTCAACGTCCGCCTCGACCCCGCCACCATGCGCCCTGCCCCGTGGACACCCGATGGCCGAGCCATAGCCGCCGCCCTCCAACGCCCCTGACCCACCACTCCGGCCCGCGGCGGCGAGGAGCGCGGGGCACGCTTGGCCGCACCCGCGCGGCGCCGCCGCCACCAACCGGCCCAACACAACCCGACCAGCGCTCATCGCCGACACCGACGCGCGACCACCACCAGTCAGCAACCCGCGCAGGACACCGTCGTCGACCCGACGAACACGACCCGGCCACCGCCCCCATCGGTGACGCGCTGAGCGGGGGGTCGAGAAAGCGGCGCCTCGCGAGCGAAAACTTGCGGTACAGTCCGGAAGTTACGCGATCGAGCGGCAGGGGACGACGATGACGAGCGCCGAGACGAGCACGCTCAGCGAGGCCACCACCCCGAGCCGGGGAATCCGGAATCCGGTGCTGGCCGGCTTCCACCCGGACCCGTCGATCCTGCGGGTCGGCAACGACTACTACATCGCGACCTCGACCTTCGAGTGGTATCCCGGCGTACGCGTGCACCACTCGACCAACCTGGTCGACTGGACTCCGCTCGGCGGCGCCCTCGACGACAAGCGCCTGCTCGACCTGACCGGCACGGGCGACTCGAACGGCGTGTGGGCGCCCAATCTCTCGTACGCCCATGGTGAGTTCCACCTGCTCTACTCCGACGTGGCGACGTTCGCCGGCGGGTACTGGGACCCGCAGAACTTCCTCGTCACCGGGCCGGGGCCGACCGGGCCGTGGTCCGACCCGGTCGTGCTGCACGGGCGCGGCTTCGACGCGTCGCTCTTCCACGACGACGACGGCACCACCTGGATGCTGTCGATGGTCGCAGACTGGCGCCCGGGCCGGAACCGTTTCGGCGGCATCTCGATCCAGCAGTACGACCGTGCGACGCGCAAGCTCGTCGGCCCCGAGCACATGATCTTCACGGGCACCGCGGCGGGCGTGACCGAGGCGCCCAACCTGTACCGCAAGGACGGCTGGTACTACCTGGTCACCGCCGAGGGCGGCACGAGCTGGGAACACCAGGTGACGGTCGCCCGGTCGGGCCACGTGCTCGGCCCGTACCTCGCCGACCCGGCCGGTCCCCTGCTCACCTCGGCCGGGGACCCGTCGCTGACGCTGCAGAAGGCCGGCCACGGCAGCCTGGTCGAGACGCCCGACGGCCAGTGGTACCTCGCGCATCTGGTGGGCCGGCCGTACACGCCGCGGGGCCGCTGCGTCCTCGGCCGCGAGTCGGCGATCCAGGAGGTCACCTGGACCGACGAGGGCTGGCCGCGCATCGCCGACGGCCTGCCGGCCGACATCGTGCCCGCGCCGATCGGCGTGAAGGTGCCCGCCGAGGCGCCCGTCTCCTCGGAACACCTCGAGGACGACGACTTCGCCGCCCCCCGGCTCGGCGTGAACTGGTCGACGCTGCGCCGCCCGGCCACTCCCGACTGGGTCTCGCTCTCGGAACGCCCGTCCCACCTGCGCATCCATGGCGGCCGATCACCCATGGGACGCCACCAGCCCAGCCTGGTGGCCCGCCGCGTCGTCGCCACCGACGGCGAGTTCGAGGCCACCATGGAGTTCACGCCGCGCAACTATCGCCAGCTGGCCGGGATCACCGCCTACTACAACACCCGCAACTGGTACTTCCTCCACCTCACCGCCGACGACGACGGCACCCCGATCCTCGACCTGCTCACCTGCGACAGCGGCCAGGTCACCGTCGTCCCCGGCGTCCGCACCCCCGCCCCGCTCACCCCCGTCCGCCTGCGCTTGCGCTTCGCCGGTCCGTCTCTCTCTTTCTCGTACGCGTTCAACAGCGCAACGGAGACAGCCGAGTGGCACAACGCAGGCCCTTCCCTGGACGCCACCAACCTCTCCGACGAGTACGCCGCCCAGGTCATCAACGGCGAGCCCGCCGCCTGGGGCTTCACCGGCGCCTTCGCCGGCCTGTGGGTGCAGGACCTGGGCCGCGAGGGCGCCTACGCCGACTTCGACCGAGCCTCCTACCGAGCCACCACCTGAAGCCCGGCAGCCGCCCGACCGACCGGCGCCACGGCTGCTCAGACCGAACAACCGCCGGCCGCACGCAAACGGCAGGAAACGCGCGCACCTCGCGCGCACACGGCAAGTCGCGACGCCGAAGGCCGTGCATGACCCGATCGCAGACAGGACGGCCGGTAGCGACCGGGACGCCCAGCGGCGGGACGTCCGCGCCCGGCGAAACCGCACCACCCGACGGAACCGCACCGCCAGGCGGGACCGCAGCAGCCGGCGGGACCGCACCGCCCGACGGAACCGCACCACCCGGCGGGACCGCACCGCCCGACGGAACCGCAGCACCCGGCGGGACAGTCGGGACGAACAGCTCGCCGTCCACGTCCCCGTCGCGCCGGCCAAGGTACTCAAGGGCCCGCAGTCGCAGGTCGTCCACACCGCCATCCTCAGCCGCGCGTCAAGCGGAAATCGCCGGGCAGCAACGGTTAGCGGCGAAGTTTCCCGGCCGTCAGGAGCGCCACTGGGCGAGGAAGCCTTCGGCGACGCGCTCGGCTCGCTGGTGGACGTCGTCCTTGGCCAGGTCGTCGCGGGCCCACCGCATGCCCAGCTGGGCCAGCGTGTCGGCGCCCTCGTTGAGGATGTCGCCGGAATGGCCGCGGACGGTCTCGACGCTGAGGTGGGCCGGGTTCGCGGTCACCAGCCGGCGCAGTTTGTCGAGCGTGGCGACGCCGCTGTTGCTGCCGATGTAGCCGGTCGGCATCCGCTCGCTGCCGGCCTTCCACAGTTCGAGAATGGCGGCCGCGTTCCGGCTGTCGGTGACGATCGTGACGGGGCGGGTGGTCAGGTCGGCGCGGATGGCGTGCCAGACCGCGCGCAGTTCGGTGACGGTGGTGACCTCGGTGCCGGCGTTCGCGGCGAACTGGGGGTATCGGCCGCACCCGTAGCTGCCGCCGGTGGACAGGTAACCCCAGCCGGTGAGCCAGCCCCGGCGCCGCGCGATCTGCCTCAGGGAGACCGAACCGTCGGTGTAAACGGTCAGGGGCAGCCCGGCCGGCGGCTTGCCCAGGTGGCCGGTGACCGCAGCGGCACGGTGGTGGCGCGGCAGCCCCCGAGCGTCGGAGCCCGCCCGAGCCAGGCCGTGGTTCACGCTTCCCCCTCGCCGGGTTGAGGACCGGGCGCACCGGACGGCCCGCTTCCGAGGTTCCCGCCCCGCGGGCCGTCCTGGGCATCCCACCTTCGGGTCGAGGAATCCGCGGATCGGGGACGGGCCGACGCGGAACGGAGAGTGACGCGTCAGGTGGGAATCGTGAACTGCCGCAATTCGCGCGGGCCGGCGCCGCCGACGGGCACGGCCACACCGCGTACGGTGCGCTCGTCGGTCCAGGCGAGGTCGACGGTCTGCGTCCCCTTGCCCCAAGCGGCAGCCACCTCACGGGCCTACGCGAACGGCCAGGCGGTGACGCAGGCGTGGAACGCCACCGTGACCAGCAGCGGCTCGGCCGTGACGGCGCGGAACGTCAGCTACAACGGCGCCCTCGCCGCCGGCGCCGGCACCCAGTTCGGCTTCCTCGGCTGGTGAACCGGCGCAAACACCGCTCCCACCGTGAGCCGCGCCGCGGCGTAGAACCGGCCCGGGCTGCCCTCAGCACGGAAGGGCAGCCCGGCCTCGTAAAGTCGCGCCCATGCCATTCGCTCCGAGCCAGATCATCGTGCGCCGATACGTCCGAGCCGGGCGCACCACCTTCGCCAAACCGATGCGGGTGGTCAGCGACGACGACGCCGGACTGCTGCTGTGGATGCCGGTCGGCACCGAGCACGCCCAGCTGACCGACACCGACGGCAGCACGCTGCACGACCGTCCCCTGCACGAGATGCGGGACCCGAGGCTCGTCCGCAAGAAGTGGCGGTTCTGGGACATCCTGGTGCTCATGCCGGCCGGCGCCGCGTACTCGGTCTGGTGGTTCTTCTCCCCCGAAGGCGACTTCGGCGGCTGGTACGTCAATCTGGAGACCCCGTTCACCCGGCGCCCCGAGGGTGTCGACACGACCGACCTCGTGCTCGACATCGTGGTGAGCCCCGACCGCGCCTGGGAGTGGAAGGACGAGGACGAGTTCGCCGCCGCCATCGGCACCCCCGGCTACTTCGACGCCGCCACCGCCGGCGAGATCCGGGCGGAGGGCGAGCGCATCATCACGCTCGCGAAGGCCGGCGCCTTCCCGTTCGACGGCACCCACACCGGCTTCCGCCCGGACCCGGCGTGGGCTCAGTTGACCGGACAGATCATTCCGCCATTGCAATAGATGGTCTTGACGACGGCGGTCTTACCTGCGAGTTTTCCAGTCATGCGCCCGGTGATGCCCGCCCGCCGGTCGCGGGCCGATCCCGAGCTTGCGCTAGGGAAGCCCGAAGTTGCGGTGAAGAGCGGGGCTGACGCCGTGCTCGCGCCGCAAGGCGGCGGCGAAGCGGCTCGGGCTCTGACAACCGCAGGCGGACGCGACCTGGCGGACGCTGAGGGTCGTCGTGCGCAGCAGGCCGGCGGCGCGGCGCATGCGCAGCATCGTCAGGTGGCGGTGCGGAGTCGGGCCGGTCGCCGCGCGGAACGAGCGCACGAAGTGGAACTTGCTCATCGCGGCCAGCCCGTCCAGGTCGACGTCGTCACCCAGATGATCGTGCCTGTGCTCGATGACGCGGCCGGTGTCGAGCGAGGCGAGTGCCGCGGTCGGGATGATGCCGTCAGTAGCCCATCCGGAAAGTCGCGTCCTGCCTCTCGGTCGCCGTCGTGACGGGGTCGATCCGCAGGACGTAGTTCGCGTGGCGGATGTGCCGGTCGGGGAAGTTGTACGACCGGAACGACGACCACGACGAGTCGGCCAGGCCGGGCACCTGGGTGAAAGTTGCATCCGCCCGGAACGCCGTCGTGCCGTCGTCGGCCGCCAGCACCACGGCGTAGTTCCAGTGGCGCAGATACATCGAGGGGTAGTTGACCGACCGGAACGAGACGCCGGACGAGCTGGCCAGACCGGGAACCAGGGTCCAGAGCTGGTCCTGGTACGGGTCGAAGGGGTACACATCGATCCGGGCCACATTGTCGGCGTGCCGGACGTACTGGTCCGGGAAGTTGTAGGACTTGAGGCGCCGCCAGGCCGGCGTACCGAATTGCGAAGTGAGTCCGGACAACTCGGCCGCCGTGATCGGCGTGATGCCCGGGTGCTTGGAATTGAGCGGTTGCGTGTAGAGGCGATCGTTGAGCAGGCTCCACGACCCTCCGCTCGGAGACGAGCTCTGCCAGCAGAAGAAGCGGCCGTTCGGGCTCCACGTGTCGCCCCACATGTGCCAGGTATCGGCCGTGTTCGACTTGACGATCTGCGGCGCCTCGACGCCCCGGCCGGGCCCGATCGCGCCGGTGTAGACGCTGAAGCTGCCCGGGTCGAGGCTGTTCGAACGGGCGCCCAGCAGCGTGCTGTTGGTGTTGTTCTTGTAGTACATGTAGTTCACCCCGCCGACGGTCACGAAGTTGCCGTCGATCGCGTCGTAGCCGGGGTCGAAGAACACCTGCCCGGTCGTCGCGGTCACGAAATCGCCGGTGTAGCTGACCATCAGCACGTTGCGCCCACCGACCACCGCCGAGTAGACGATCGCGTACTGTCCGCGGGCCGGGTCCCACACGGCCTCGGGCGCCCACGCGTGGGTGGCCAGGCTGTGCACCTTGAGCAGGCGGTAGTTGCGGAACGTACGCAGGTCGGCCGAGTCCCACACGTGCAGGTACTGACTCTGGTACGCCCAGTCGGTGCCGTTCAGGTCGGTCGCGAGCACGACGAACGTGCCGTCCTGCTTGCGCAGCAGGAACGGGTCGCGCAGCCCGCCGCTGCCCGACGTCGGGTCGGCCACCGGCCGGTTCTGGTTGAGCGGCGTCCAGTTCAGCCCGTCCGAGCTGACCGCCAGGTGCAGGTTGTAACTGGCGGCGGCCATCGTCGGCGACTCGGTGAAGTAGGCCATCGCGTAGCCGGTATAGGTGGCGGCCAGCGCGGGCTCCGGACGGATGAAGGCCGCCGCGCCGGCCGCGATGCCCGCCGAGAACAGGGTCCGGCGCCTCATCGCGCGATCGCCGTGCCGTGCCGGCAGCCGGAGCAGCCGACCGAGGTCAGGCCGGTCCAGGTGAACAGGTCGGTGCTCGTCGCGGTGTAGATGCCGCCGCCCGTGCTGTAGCGGTCGACGTAGATGCGCCAGCTGCCGTTGTCGAGCCGCACCAGCGACGGTCCCTCGTACCCGCTGGCGAACAGCCGGCCCCGGTTGACCCAGCCTTCGGTGAGGTTGGCCGTGGTCGTCCAGTGCTCGATGTACTTGCCGGTCTCGTCCTTGGTGAAGGCGTGCCAGGTGCTGCCGGACTTCACGACGAACGTGTCGATGTGATTGGTGCCGAGGCCCCACATCTGCGCGGGACCGCTCCAGGACGTCAGCGCGGCGTTCTGCGCTGTGTAGACGTACGGCCGGAAGCAGTTGGAACAGGTCGTCGCGGCGACACTGGTGATGACGCGGACGGTGTTGCCCTCGACGTAGAACTCGGGGGCCCAGGTGAAACGGGTGTTGGCGATGCCCGACGGCACGCTGGCGATGTTCGTCCAGGTCGTCAGGTTGGTGCTGCTCGCGATGTTGAAGTACGTCGAGTTCGTGGTCCAGGACTGCACGGTGTACGCGATGTAGTAGCGACCGTTGTGCTGCAGGATGCTCGGATCGCGCAGCACACCGGTGGGTCCGTGGAAGTTGGTGTCGGACAGCACGCTGTAGCTCGTGCCGCCGTTGGTGGACTGGTAGAGCCACAGTTCCTCGTCGGCCGGGGCGTCGCCCTTGAAGGTGGCGTAGACCAGGGTCGTGGCAGCGTTGGCGGGGGTGGGGACGGCGAGGACGGCGACCGCGCCGAGCACAGCGGCCAGCCATCGGGACAGCATCTTCATCGCGCGCTCCTTGGGGGTGTGAGCGTTAACATCGACGCGGATGCATGGTTTCCCCTCTGTTACCGATGTGTCAAGAGCCCGTCGTGCTCAGACCGTGGTGGCCGGCTCCTCGCCCTGGTCCGGTTCCGGCGGCACCTCCGGCTCCGGATCGGGCGGGCTGTCGCTGAGCTGTTCGCGCACGTAGACGTAGACGACCGACACCAGCGCGGCCACCGGCACCGCGAGAAGGGCGCCGATGATGCCGGCCAGGCCACCGCCGAGCGTCACCGCGAGCAGCACGACAGCCGCGTGCAGCCCGAGACCCCGGCTCTGCACCATCGGCTGGAAGACGTTGCCCTCCAGTTGCTGCACCACGATGATGATGCCGAGCACGATCAGCGCGTCGACCCAGCCCTGGGTGACCAGCGCGATCAGCACGGCCACGAAGCCGGCGAACAGCGCGCCGACGATCGGGACGAAGGCCGTGATGAAGGTGAGCACGGCCAGCGGCAGCACCAGCGGCACACCGACGATCCACAGGCCGAGGCCGATGAAGACCGCGTCGAGCAGGCCGACGAAGGCCTGCGACCGCACGAACGCGCCCAGCGTGTCCCAGCTGCGGGTGGCCACGGCCGGCACGTCGTCGGCCAGCCGGCCCGGCAGCTGCTTCGACAGCCAGGGCAGGAAGCGCGGGCCGTCCTTGAGGAAGAAGAACATCAGGAACAGCGCCAGCACGGTCGTGATGACGCCGTTCAGCACGGTGTTCACACCGGTCAGGGTGTAGTTGACGATGTTGCCGGCGCTGGCCTGGAGGCGTTCGACGGCCGCGTCGAACGCGCCGGTGATGTCGTCGTCGCCGAAGTTCAGCGGCGGGCCCGACGCCCACTCGCGCACGCGCTGGATGCCGTCGACGACGCCCTGCGAGAGCTCGCCCGACTGCGACGCGACCGGCACCGCGATGACGACGATGATGCCCGCCATCACCACCAGGAACAGCACGGTGACGAAGGCGGCGGCCAGCGCCGGCTTCCACTTCCACCGGTAGCGCAGGAACCGGGCCACCGGCCAGGTCAACGTGGTCAGCAGCAGCGCCACCACCACGGGCCAGATGACCGACCAGGCCCGGCCCAGCAGCCACAGCACGACGTACGCCATGGCCAGCACGAGCAGCGTCTGCGCCGAGAGGACGGCCGACGTCCGTAACGCGGAACGGGCCTTGTCGGGATTGAGCTTGGCAGGCATGCCGATCACCTTAGAGAGCAGCTCGCGAGCGCGCTGGGCGACACCCGCCAGATCACGCCGGCTGGGACAGAACCGTGTCCATCCGGCCGCCGGAAGGCCCCGGCACGCGGCTCGGCGCCACGGACGACAATGGAGCCCATGCCGTACGGGGTTCTGGGTCCGACACTCGCCGGCCCGGCCGTGGCGGCGGGTGGGGCCCGGCTACGCGCCCTGCTCGCCCGGCTGCTTCTCGACGCGGGCCGGGTGGTGCCCCTCCCCCGGCTCATCGACGATCTCTACGGCGACACCCCGCCCGCCGGGGCCGTCAACGCGGTGCAGTCCAACGTCTCGCGGCTGCGGCGTGAGGTTCCGATCGCGTACGACGGTTCGGGCTACCGCCTGGATGTCGAGCCCGGCGAGGTCGACGTCCACCGGTTCGCCCGGCTCGCCACCGAGGGGCGGTCCGCGCTCCGGTCCGGCGACTTCGCCGCGGCCGAATCGCGGCTGTCCGAGGCGCTCGCGCTCTGGCGGGGTGAGGCCCTGGCCGACGTCCGGGCGGCGCCCTTCGCCCCGGCCGCGGCCGACCGCCTCGAGGAGCAGCGCCGCCAGGCGGTCGAGGACAACATCGAGGCGCAACTGCACCTGCGCCCGTCGGCCGACGCCGTCGACGACCTGCGCAAGCTGCTCGCGGCGGCGCCGCTGCGCGAGCACACCTGGGCGCTGCTCATGCGCTCGCTCGTCGCGGGCGGGCGCCCGGCCGAGGCTCTGGCCGCGTTCGAGGAGGCTCGCCGCGTGCTGGCCGACGAGCTCGGCGCCGACCCGTCGGCCGAGCTGAGCGCGGTGCACACAGCCGTCCTGCGCGGCTCCCTGACCCCGGGGCCGCCCCGGTCCCGGCTGCCCGCACAGCTGACCAGCTTCGTCGAGCGGGACGAACTCGCGCGCACCGCGGAGTCGCTGCGGTCCGCGCGGCTGGTGACGCTGGTCGGGCCGGGCGGCGCGGGCAAGACCCGGCTGTCGCTCGAGGTCGCGGCCCGGCACCCCGGCGAAGCCTGTCTGGTCGAGCTGGCCGGCACCGGGCCCGACGACGTGCCGCGGGCGGTGCTCGACGCGCTCGGGCTGCGGGACACGGGCCTGCTCGACCGGTCGGCCGGGCCGGACGCGCTCGACCGGCTGCTGGCGGCGCTGTCCACCCGGGAGCTGTTGCTCGTGCTCGACAACTGCGAGCACCTGCTCGCGGCGGCCGCCGCGCTGGCCGGCCGGCTGCTCGGGGCGTGCCCCGGCCTGCGGGTGCTGGCGACCAGCCGGGAGCCGCTCGGTGTCACCGGGGAGGTGCGCGTGCCCGTGGCCGGGCTGCCGACGGAGGCGGGCATGCGGCTGTTCACCGAGCGCGGCGCCGCGGCGGCCGGGTTCGCGCTCGCGGCTGCGGACGAGGCGGCTGTGCGGCAGATCGTTCGTACGCTGGACGGTCTGCCCCTGGCCCTGGAACTGGCCGCGGCCCGGCTGCCGGTGCTGCCCGTCGACGAGCTGGCCCGCCGGGTCGGCGACCGGTTCCGCGTGCTGTCGCGCGGCAGCAGCACGGCCGCCGTCCGGCACCGCACCCTGTGGAACCTGGTCGCGTGGAGCTGGGACCTGCTCACCACCCGGGAACAGCTGCTGGCGCAGCGGTTCACGGTGTTCCGGGGTGGCGCCGGGCTCGACGCGATCGAGCAGGTGTGCGGACTCGGTGACGACACCCTCGACGCGCTGGGCGGGCTGGTCGGCAAGTCCCTGATCGAACGCGACGGCTCGCGCTACCGCATGCTGTCGACGATCCGGGCCTTCTGCGCCGCCCAGGGCCCGCCGCCGTCCGAGGATCACGCGCTGTTCTTCCTGGAGCTGGCCCGCACGGCCGACGCGCACCTCCGCGGCCCCGACCAGCTGACCTGGCTCGACCGGCTCGACGCCGACCGCGACAACCTGCATGCGGCCGTGCGGCACGGCTCGGCCGAGCCGGCGCTGCGGCTGGTGGCGGCCCTCTCGTTCTATTGGTGGCTGCGCGGCGCCCGCGGCGAGGCGCAGGCGCTGGCCCGCGAACTGCTCGACCGGGTCGGCCCGGTGGCGCCGCCGGGGCTGGCCGAGGAGCACGTGCTGTGCCGGCTGAACGCCGGGCTCCCCACGCCGTTGGACGCCGCCTCGCATCCGGCCCGCTTCCTGCAGACGCTGAGCCGCCCGCCCGCGCAGCCGTTCCTGTTGTACCTGTCGGCGTTCGCCGCGGGCCCGCCCGAGTCGTCGCACGAGGACGTGGTCGCGATCCAGGAACGCCTGCGGGCCCGGCTGCGCGGCTCGCCCTGGAGCGAGGCGCTGGCCTCCATCGGCAGCGGGTGGATAGCGCTCTTCCACGGCGACGAGGCCTGGGCCGGACGCGAGTTCGCCCGCGCGCTGGTCGGGTTCCAGGCACTGGGCGAACGCTGGGGCATGATGCTCGCGCAGTCCGGTCTGGCCGAGCTGGCCACCGCGCGCGGCGACCACCGGGCGGCCCGGCCCCCGATGGACGAGGCGCTTCGCCTGGCGGCCGAGCTGCGCTCCCAGGTCGACCTGGCCGAGATGCTGCGCTCCCGGGGCGAGGCCCGCATGCTCGGCGACGACCCGGCCGGCGCGGCCGGCGACTTCTCCGAGTCGATGGCCCTGGCCACGGCGTGCGGCGCCACGGAGGTGGTCGCGTCGTCCCGCCTCGGCCAGGCCCGCCTGGCGCTCCGCCGGGGCGATCACGCCACGGCGCGCGGCCTGGCCCTGAGCGCGCTGGCCGAGTGCCCGACCGGCTGGTACACGGCCGACGGCGTACGCCTGACCATCAAACTCACCCTGGGCCACGCCGCCGGGGCCGCCGGCGACCGGTACGAGGCCGCCCACTGGTTCCGCCAGGTGACCGCCGAGGCCACCGGCCTGGACGCCACCGCCGTCACCGCCGAGGCCGCCGCCGCCCTGGCCGCCCTGAATCCCGGCCCCGCCCCGTGACGCCCGTCCGCTGACCGAGGTTGTCAGCGGCTCGTGCGCGGCTCGTCAGCGCGGGTCGGCAGCCTCGGGGCATGACAGAGATCGCCATCGCGGCCGAGGGGCTGCGGAAGACGTACCGGGGTGTGGCGGCGCTCGACGGGTTCCGGCTGAGCGTGCCCGCCGGAACCGTGTGCGGGCTGCTCGGGCCGAACGGGGCCGGCAAGACCACGGCCGTGCGGATCCTGGCCACGCTGCTGGACTTCGACGCCGGACAGGTCACAGTGGCCGGAGCCGATGTGGCCCGGCGCCCGGAGCAGGTGCGCGAACGGATCGCGCTGACGGGACAGTACGCGGCGGTCGACGGCTCGCTGACCGGGCGGCAGAACCTCGTCCTGTTCGGGCGCCTGCACCACCTCGGACGCCGTGCCGCTGAGGCGCGGGCCGACGAACTGCTCGAACAGTTCGACCTCACCGGCGCGGCCCACCGGTCGGCCGCCGAGTACTCCGGCGGCATGCAGCGGCGCCTCGATCTGGCCGCCAGCCTGATCCGGGCGCCGCAGGCGCTCTTCCTCGACGAGCCGACCACCGGGCTCGACCCGCGCAGCCGCAACCAGGTCTGGGACACCGTCCGCAAGCTGGTCGCCGACGGCGCCACCGTGCTGCTCACCACCCAGTACCTGGACGAGGCGGACCAGCTGGCCGACCGGATCTCGGTCGTCGACACCGGACGCGTCGTCGCCGAGGGCACGCCGGACGAGCTCAAGGCGGCGATCGGCGTCGACCGGCTCGAGGTCGTGATCCGCGAGCACGACCGCCTGACCGAGGCGGCCGCCCTGCTCGGACGCATCGGCGCGGTCGACACCGACGTCGACACCCGGCGGCTGCGGGTCGCCGTCACCGACCGGCTGACGGCGCTCGTCGAGGCAGCCCGGCTGCTGCGGGACGCGGCCGTCACCGTCGACGACCTGGGCATCCGCCGTCCCACGCTGGACGAGGCGTTCCTGAGCCTGACCGGCCACCGCACCGACACCGACACCCAGAAGGAGACCCGATGACCACCGCCCTCGCCGACGGCTGGGTGATGACCGGCCGCTACCTGCGGCACGTCGTGCGCGAACCCGAGCAGATCATCATCTACTTCTCCCTGCCCATCATGTTCGTGCTGGTCTTCGGGTACGTGTTCGGCAGCGGCATGGCCGTCGGCGGCGACAGCTACCGCGAGTACCTGCTGCCCGGGGTCTTCGTCATGACCCAGCTGTACGGGCTGGGCGCCACCGCCACCGCCATCTCGCTGGACATCAGCCGCGGCGTCGTCGACCGGTTCCGCTCGATGCCCACCGCCCGCTCCGCGCTCATGGTCGGCCGCAGCACGGCCGATCTGGCCCGGGCCGTACTGGAGATGATCGTGCTGGTGGTCTGCGGCCTGCTCGTCGGCTGGCAGTGGCACCGCGGCATCGGCGCCGCGCTGGGCGCCATGGGCCTGATCCTGCTGCTGCGGCTGGCGCTGACCTGGGTCGGCATCTTCCTCGGCAGCATCGTGCCCAACCCCGACACGGTCAGCCTGATCGTCTTCCCGCTGGCCTTCCCGCTGACCGCCCTGTCCAACGTCTTCGTGCCGCCGGACCGGATGCCGGCCTGGCTGGGCGCCATCTCGGAGTGGAACCCGATCTCGGCCACCGTCGCCGCGGCCCGGGAGCTCTTCGGCAACCCGGGGGCCGGCAGCGAGCACGCCATCGCCCTCGCCGTGGCGTGGCCGCTGGTGCTGCTCGCGATCTTCGCGCCGCTCGCGGTGCGTCGCTACCGCCTGCTCGGACGGTAGTCAGCCCGTACTGTCCGAGCGCATCTGCCAGGCGTCGCCGATAAGTTCTTGCAGCCGCGCACTGGTTACCTCTGGTAGCCGCAGCATCACCAACGGCAGTCCGTCGTACGAGGGGATCGTGAAGAAGAGCTCTGGTTCACCCAGGACCAGAGCTTGCTTCTCGGCCTCGTCACCCACGTAGAGGACCGCGACATCGGTCCGGATGACACGCGGCTTACCCGGCTCACGCTGCGGATACGACCAGACGAAGCCCCGGTTGTGGACCCGGAAGTCGAAACCGTCGCTGTCGATCTCGACCACGTCGGGCAGGGCGAGCGCGAGTCGGCGCACATCGTCGGCGTCGGCCACCGGGAGAACCCTTCCGCAAGTGTTGGGTCGGCGACTGATGTTATGACACCTGAGCGGACTCCAAGGGTCTGTGCGTAGGATGCCTCGGCAGGTCGAAACAGAGGGGAACCGAGGAGCACGATGCCGCTAACTCCAGCCGACGTTCACAACGTGGCGTTCAAGAAGCCGGCGATCGGCAAGCGCGGATACGACGAGGAAGACGTCGACGCGTTCCTGGACGAGGTCGAGCAGGAACTCACCCGGCTCCTCGAAGAGAACCGCGCCCTGCACGACCAGGTGCAGCGCCCCGGGCCGAGCGGCCCGGCGGCGAACGGGCCGGGCAACCGGGCCATGGAAGCCGAGCTCTCCGACCTGACGGCCCAGCTGGGCCGCCTGCAGGAGGCACGCGCCCGCGCCGAGCAGAACGCGCGCAGCATGCAGACCCAGCTCGAGCGGGCCCGGCGCGAGACGCCGTCCGGCCCGCCGCCGTCAGCCGGCGACGGCCAGGATTCGCCCGTGCTGATGATGGCGCGGCGCACCGCCGACGACCACATGCGGGACGCCCGGGCCGAGGCCGATTCGCTGATCGGCTCGGCCCAGTCCGAGTCCGACAAGGTCACCAGCGACGCGCAGCTGACCGCGAGCACGATCGAGAGCGACGCCCGCCGCAAGCACACCGAGGCCATGAACGGCCTGGTCGACAAGCGCAACCAGTTGCTCGACGAGATCGAGCGGCTGGGCCAGCTGGCACAGACCTACCAGCAGGCCCTGGGCGACCACGTCCAGCGCCAGCTGCAGGAACTCGACAGCGCCAGCGGGCGCGACCTCGACTGACACGCGCGCCCGCCGTGGCCGGCATCGCCGCCGGTCACGGTAGATTCGCCGGATGAAGACGGTCAGCCGCCGCCTCGCGCTGTGGCGCGCCGATCTCGAGGCCGGGGTCTGCGCCGCCCCCGAAGAGGCCGCCGAGGCCCTCGGCGAGCGCGACAAGGTCATCGTCGTGATGGACAACCGGCAGACCGTCCAGTGCGAGCTGCGACAGGACGTCGAGTGGCAGCTGACCGGTCTGACCTGGCCGGCCGCCTTCCCGCCGGGCGTGCTGGTCACCGTCACCTGGCACCCGGCCCGCGACGACTTCGTGATCCGCCCCGACCCGCTCGACGACCCGCTGCGCGTCGACGGGGTCGACTACTTCTACGCGTACGACCCGAAGGTCGTCACCCGCGACTACCAGCCCGACCAGTCGAACCGCGCGAAGGTGCTGCACACCGTACGCAAGCTCGGCCGGGTCTTCGACGACGGCAGCGCCGTCCTCAGTGAGGAACTGCTGGCCAAGCGGTCCGGTCTGGGCCGTGGCGCCAAAGGCGCGTTCCTGCTGCGCAACGCGGTCGACCAGCTGATCCGCGAGGGTTTTCTGACCCGGGTGACCGGCAGCGTCGACCCGGCCGGCCATCCGTCCTACCCCGCCCTCGACGGTCAGGCCGAGACCGACATGGTGTTCTACGCCCCCATGGTCGAGCCCGTCCCGGCCGAGTCGCACCGCGGCGACCACTGGGTGAGCGGCTTCATCCGCAAGCTCCCCCGCGGCGCCCAGCCGTCCCCGAAGCAGCGAAAGGCAGCCGAGAGCGCGGGCATCGGCCCGCTGGCCCCCGGCTACACCTTCGTCAAGAAGCACCACCGCAACGGTTAGGTTGATCTCATGGTCGATGACGTAGCCGCCCGGATGGCCGAGGCCGCCCGGTCCTGGCTCGAGCTCTTGACCGACGACCAGCGCGCGATCGCCGACGGTCACGGCCCGTCCGGCGACGCCACGGACGGCGAGCGGCGACGCTGGTTCTACACCCCGACCGACCACGGTGGACTGACGTTCCACCAGCAGCGGCCCGCCCAGCAGCGCGCGGCCATGCGGCTCGTGGCGTCCGGCCTCTCACGGCCCGGCTTCGTCACGGTCGCCACCACGATCGGGCTCGAGAACGTGCTCGACCACGCCGAGGGTTTCGTCGCCCGCTTCGACCGCGAGCGAGGCCGTGATCCCGGGCTCTACTACCTGCGCGTCTTCGGCGAGCCGAGCGGCCACGGCACCTGGGGCTGGCGCTTCGGCGGCCACCACGTCTCGCTGAACAACCTGGTCGCGGACGGCGAGCTGGTGGCCACGACGCCGTGCTTCATGGGCGCCGACCCGGCCACCTCCGAGCTGCTCGGCGGCGCGGTCAACCGCCCGCTGGCCCGGGTCGAGGACCTGGCCCGCGAGCTGGTGCGCTCGCTCGGCCCCGACGACCAGCGCCGCGCGATCCTGTCCACCCGGGCGCCGTCCGACCTGGTCACCGGCAACCGCACCGACATCGGCGAGGGCGACCGCGTCATCCCGCTCGCCGGCATCTGGCGCGACGAGCGTTTCAGCGACCCCGCCGAATGGCGGAAGCTGCGCGCCGCGAGCGACGCCATCGACGCCGCTTCGGCCTACGGCGAACCCGAGCACCGTTCCCTGGAATACACCGCCCGGCCCAAGGGCATCCCCGGCCGCGACCTCAACCCCGGTCAACGCGAGCTTCTGTACGCGTTGCTGGGCACCTATTTCGGCCGCGTTCCCGAGTCGGTCTCCCCGCTCGCGGCGTACGACGAGGCCGCGCTCGACCTCGTGCACGTCGCCTGGGCCGGCTCGACCGAACCGGGCGCGCCCCACTACTACCGGGTGCAGGGCCCGCGTCTGCTCCTCGAGTGGGACAACACCCAGCGCGACGCCAACCACGCCCACTCGGTCTGGCGCGACCCCGGCCACGACTTCGGCCTCGACGTGCTGAGCGCCCACCGCCGGGAACACCACACGGCTTGAGTTACTTGTTTCGGAATGCGAGCCGGCCACGTCGAGGCTGACAGCTAGAGCTGGACTGCCGTCTTGACCAGGGCGGCGACGGCCTGCGAGCGGCTGTGGGCGGGCCAGGCGAGAACCGTGGTGACGTGCGGGGCGTCGGTCAGCGGGACGGCGACGTGGGCGCTCCACAGCCAGGAGCGGGACGACGCGCAGAGCACGGCTGAGGCGTGCCCGAGCGCGATCAGCTGGGCCAGTTGGGACAGGTCATGGATCTCGGGACCGGGCCCCGGCTCGTACGTGCCGTCCTGACGCGGCCAGCGGGCCACCGGCAGGTCCGGCAGGCCGGTGACGTCGGCCAAGGTCAGCGAGCGTCGCACCGCGAGGGGGTGGTCAGCCGGCAGGATCGCGACCTGCTGCTCGGTCAGCAGGTCCTCGGTGTCGAACCCGGCCAGGGCGTCGAACGGGCGCTGCATGAACGCGACGTCGGCCCGGCCGTCGCGCAGCATCCGGGCCTGGTCACCCATCCCGCACAGCACGACCTCGATCTCGGCCGCCCCGGGCTCGGCGGCGTGCGCGTCCAGCAGCTGGCGCAGCAGGTCGTGGTTGGCGCCGGCCTTGGTCGCCAGGACCAGCCGGTTCGCGCCCGTCGCTGCCCGCTGGGTGCGACGAGCGGCCGCGGCGGCGCCGTCGAGCAGCGCCCGGGCCTCGTCGAGCAGCACCCGTCCGGCGTCGGTGAGCGCCACACCGCGGCGGTCGCGTTCGAGCAGGGCGACGCCGAGACGACGTTCGAGCTGCTGGATCGCCCGCGACAGCGGCGGCTGCGCGATACCGAGACGCTCCGCGGCCCGGCTGAAGTGCAGCTCCTCGGCCACGGTGACGAAGTAACGAAGCTCGCGGGTCTCCAGCGTGTCCACCGTCCGACGATACTGCGGTGATACCGGTCAGGTATCACAGACCACCGTAATGATGTAAGCAGCTGACCCCGCGGCGAGCCAGCATCGGCGTCATGAGCGACAACAAGACCGCGCTGATCACCGGCGCGAACAAGGGACTCGGGTACGAGATCGCCGCCGGCCTGGGCGCCCTCGGCTACCGCGTGCTGGTAGGCGCCCGTGACCGGGCCCGCGGCGAAGCGGCCGCGAAGACACTGCGGGCGGCCGGGCTGGAAGCCCAAGCCGTGCCCCTGGACGTCACCAGCGACCGCAGCGTCGCCCAGGCGGCCGAGCTGATCGACAGCCTCGACGTCCTGGTCAACAACGCCGGCATCTCCGGCCCGACCGGGCCGGGCTGGGAGCAGGACCCCACCGTTCTCAACCTCGACGTCGTCCGGGAGGTCGTCGACACCAACGTCTACGGCGTGATCCGGGTGACCAACGCGATGCTGCCCCGGCTGCGGCGTTCGCCATCGCCGCGCATCGTCAACGTTTCGAGCAGCGTCGCCTCGCTGACCTGGCAATCGGACCCGGCGGTCGAGGTAGGCCCGATCATGGCGGCCTACTCCCCCACCAAGACCTACCTGAACGCCCTCACCGTGCACTACGCGCGCCAGCTGGCCGGCACGAACATCCTGATCAACGCCGCCTGCCCCGGCCTGGTGGCGACCGACTTCACCGGCAACACCGGCCGCCCGGCGCGAGAGGCCGCAGCCACCCCGATCCGGCTGGCCACCCTGCCCGACGGCGGCCCAACCGGCACGTTCACCAACGACGACGGCGTTATTCCGTGGTGACCACGCTGTGGGCGTGCAGATCGATCTGATCGCCCTCATTGTCGACGAGTACGACCCGGCCATCGCGTTCTTCACCGGCGTGCTCGGCTTCGACCTCGTCGAGGACTCGCCGTCGCTGACCACCGACGGCCGGCCCAAGCGCTGGGTGGTCGTCCGGCCGCCCGGCGCCCAGACCGGCATCCTGCTGGCCCAGGCCGACGGCGACCGCCAGCACGCTGCCGTGGGCGACCAGGCGGCCGGGCGGGTCGGATGGTTCCTGCGCGTCGACGACTTCGAGGCAACGCACCGGAGGCTGACCGACGCGGGCGTCGTCTTCGTCCGGGAGCCCCGCGACGAACCGTACGGCCGGGTCGCGGTCTTCGTCGACATCGCGGGCAACCGCTGGGATCTACTCGGTCACCCCCCTGAACGAGCACAGGTTGACATCGATTGATCCGTCACGCTGCGTAAAGCCGCTCGGTGCGCGAATGCGTGGATCCGATGTGAGTACATCCGCCGCGACCGACCTATCGAATTGATCCTGTGGACGACGTCAGCAACTATTGGACATGTGAGCGACGCCGAGAGTCTAGTAGAGCTGCAGATCAACGACGTTCGGAATTCTCAATGGACCGAGGCGACTGCGACCGTACGAAACCTCCGTGGCAGGGTTTTCCTCGGCGCCAGATTTCAGCGAGTGAGCGGCTCGGGGGACCCGATCGATCTCGAACTTACCCACATCGTGTGGTACCAGAGAACGGTCGACGAGATCCCGGTCGGCCACTCGGCCCTGGTTACGCTACGTGGATCGGGCGCCCGCCTCCTTCGGCCCGGCACCACAGCTGACGGCTGGCAGAGCATCGAGGGCCGCAACGGTCCGAGTCACGGTGCTTGAGTAGTGGCAATTTGAGCCGTGACCCTAACCTCACGCAGCTCCTGCTGAGGCCGGTTGTCGTTACCACCGCGACCATCCTGTTCCGCCGCCGAGAAGGCTCGACGGCTCGGACTTGCGGTGTCACGTTGAGTAGCGCTGAAGCAGGAGCCGGTAGTGAAGCCGTGGGTCGACCGCGGTGTCAGCCAGCCAACGAGATAACCGCTGTCGACGCAGCGACGGCGGCGCGGGCCACGAACCTTATCGGCGGCAGAAGAGGACGCGCCGAGCCCCGGCTCCAATAAGGTGACCACGCGGAGGGCCAAGTGGCTCGGGCAGTGCAGGATACGGACATGATTTGTCGCGTGTCGCCGGCCGTGGCTGGGCTTTTCGAAACCGTAGTGCGGCGCTTCGCCGGTGATACGAACGGTGCTGTTGCCTTCGCCCAGTCCCCTGGGACTATCGCGTTCGTCGCTGTGGAAGATCACGACGTCCAGGGCTGGTGTTGGGGCTATCTGTTGGCCAGGCCAGATGCGACCACCATGCTGTATCTGCACAATCTTGAAGTGGCAGAGCATTGCCGGAGGCAGGGCATCGGTCGCGAGCTGCTGCGGTCGTTCATGGCGGCCGGAGCGGAACTCGGTGCCAGCAAGATGTTCCTGATCACGGGTGCGGAAAACAGGGCGGCGCGCAGTCTATACGAGTCGATGGGAGCGGGTCTGGCAGCGCAGGGGCCGACGGTGAACTACTGGTTCCCGCTGGCGCCGACCGTCTCTGCTCCAGACCCTAGCGAGTTCAGGCACCCCGATTCCTCGGTGTGATCCTTGTTTCCGAGGCCGCCCACGATCGGCGGCATGAGAGGGCGCTGACCAGCGCTGGGACACTACCCGAGTTCGTACGTGAAACGATCGGTCCAGTGGAAGGCCGCGTCCTGTTCGACGGTCTTCTGGAGTATCCGTTCGATGCGGTCAAACGTCAGCGGACCCATCGCGGCGCGGCTGGTTCCGGATGCAGCCCAATGCAAGTGGACAGGCCGCTCGACGTCGGCACTCAGCCGATCCCACAACGCGTCCAGGTTCGCGCCGTAGTGGCGGCCGAAGTCAAGCAAGGCCGCCAGCTCGCGGTGAAAGTCGCGCTCAGACTTCACCCGGTTGCCATCGAGGACTACTCGCACCCGAGGATGCTATCGGCCACGCCAGCGGCTCCTGCCGCCGGTCGCACGCTCTCGGCAGCCAGAAAAGGATGCGCGATCTTAGAAGCAATTCCGTTGCTATGCCCGGTGGACCTCCGGCACCGTCGAGCAGAACGCGACTCGCGGCAGATCGGTACACCTCTTACCGCCAACGGCGACCGTCCTCGAACGCGGCCCCCTCCGGGACCTACCCTACAAGGGACGGGTGGCGGTCACATTCGTGAGGTTCTCCCCGAGCCAAACCGCCGCCCGTCTCAACTCCTCACGCCCAGCGCACCATGGCCGCGCCTTGTCTGCCAAATGAGTACGGGTATTCGTCAGGCGTACAGCACCGAGAAGTAGCCCCGGACGACCCCGAGGATCAGGGCAAGGAGGGCGATGATCCTCCACCGGCTTCGAGGTGACTGTTCAGGTCACGCGACGGTCGGAGGCATCCATGGGTTGCCGAGGAGTGCGTTGCGTAGTTCGGTAGCCGTGCGGAGGCCGTTCTTGCGGATGGTCGAGATGTAGCCGCGGATCGACAGGAACGTTTGGGCGCCGGTGAGGGTGCGGAAGCCGCCGCTGACCCGGGTTTTGGATTTGACCATCCGGACGGCCTGCTCGGCGACGTTGTTGGAGAACGTGACGGTGAAGTCGGTGGCGAACCGCAGGAACTCGGGTTTCCGATCGCGTAGTCGTAAGGCCAGGTTCCGGGCCGGTGTCTGCCTGCCGGGCCGGGCTGGGTGGATCCTCAAGGCCCGCTCGACGAGCCGGTCATAGCGGGTGAACAGGTCGTCGAGCTTGAACGGCGGCAGCGCCGTGTGGTCTCGGGTGCGCCAGTGCGCGACCCAGCGGTGGGCGTCGCCGAGCAGGTTCACCAGGTCTTCGGCCCAGCCGTCGGTGCGGGCTTGTGGGTCGAACTCACCGATCCCGGTCGCCTCGCGCAGGATGTGCGCATTGCATAAGGCGTGCGTGGCCGTGGTGAAGCCGTCGTAGCCGCTGTAGGCGTCGTGGACCGCGACGCCGGTGAAACGGGGCAGGATCCCGAACGCAGTCATCGACGCGACTGCCCGGCCGTGTTCGTCGATGTGATACGCGGTCAACCGGCCGGTCGCGGCCGCATGCAGCCAGTGGTTACGCCCGGCGACGCGCGTCACGGTCTCGTCGAAATGCGCCACCGGCGCGGCAGTGATCGCGTCTTTGATCGCCTCATTGGCCGGTGCGACCGACGCGGCCATCCGGGCGCAGGCGGTCATCACCCAGCCGGGTGACACCTCAATCCCGGCGAGGTCGGCGAGGATTTCGGTGATCCGGGCGACCGGGATGTGGTGCTGAGCGGCCAGATAGGCGGCCAGCATCGTGACAATCGGCCCGTATACCGCCGGCCCGGTCACCCCGGCCGGGGCGGTCGCGCGGGTCCGGGTGCCGCAGCCAGCACAGGCCAGCAGGTGCAACAGATGCGCGGTGACCCGCACCTGCACCTCGGGCACGTCGAAGACCTGCCGGATCACCGGTTCGGCGGCCGGGCCGGCGGCCGGGTCGAGCCGGTCACCACAGCCGGCACACACCGCCGGGAAATGCGGGATCTCCTCGTCCGGGACTGCCACCTGCGACAACGTGGTGCCCGAGGTCCCGGGCTGCTTACCGGGCTTGCGGCCACTACGGCCACGCATCGACGTCGGCGGCGGCTTATCGAGACCGTCCGACGACGGCGGCTTGGACGAGTTCTTCGAGTTCAACCCCAACCGGCGCCGCAAGTCGGTGTTCTCCGCACGCAGCACCGCATTCTCTTCCCGCAGTGCCGCGTTCTCCGCCTCAAGGCCACCGACTCGCGCAGAGAGCTCGTCCAGCCGTGCCGCCAGCCCGACGACAACAGCGGCGAGTTCGTCGTAGGAAGGACGCTCACCACCCCGGCCAGGCACCACACCAAGATCATCCCACAGTGGACGCCACACCCCGAACCCGGAGGCTCACATCGAATTCAAGCGACCTGAATAGTTACGCTTCGAGGTCTTTTTATCTTCAGGAACGCCAAGACTCCGTACGCTCCCGCAGTTGCAGCGGACCAAAATGCGGCGACGGGGATCCGACCAGAGTTGCAACCCGCGGGCGCCGGCAGGGTCATCGCACAGATCTGATGCCGCGGCACTGCAAGCCACCAGTAGGTGCCCCACGCCACCGCCAGTAAAGCGCCGCATGAAGCCAGCACCCACTGACTCGTCCTGATGTTTCCGGAAGGCACAGACAAGAGGATAGGCGAACCGGTAACGCAGCAGCTGTCCCGCCGCGCGGCAGCACCGTGCATCAGCACCGCAACCACCGTACGGAGCGTGGCGTCCGCACCGGGCGCCGAGCACGACCGGCGGCATGGCCGTGAGCCAGCCGTCATTTCACGCCGTAATGCTGGGTAGCGACCTGATCGCGGCATGCGAGTGCGTCTCAGGTGCGTAAGAACTCGGCGAATTCAGGCGGTTGAAGCATTTGCCTCTACGAGTTCGGCGAATATCTCGGAGGGCTTCTTCCAGTTATGGATC
>NZ_JAMQOL010000009.1:0-44281 GCF_023717965.1 Paractinoplanes hotanensis
ACTCCTGCACATCCACCATGCTCGAACCAACGACCCAACCGCGAAACGGTTTCTAGATCATGACGGAGCACTACTAGGCCGACCACGGCGCCGCTCGCCCGCAAAACGACCGCATCTGGCTGCAGCAACGGCGACCACGACGCCCAGGGCCTGGTGAGCCGCCCAGCCACCGGGAGACCGCAGCTGGCGGCACTCACGCCAACCACGGCGCCGCTAGCCTGGTCAGCCGCCGGCACAAAACGACCGCAACCGGCGGCAGCAACGGCGACCACGACGCCCAGGCCCTGGCAAGCGTCCCAGCCACCGCGAGACCGCAGCTGGCGGCACTCACGCCAACCGCGCGGGCCGGCGCATCGAGGTTGCGAGCCGCCACGTCGGTGCGGCGCATCGCCGACCGCTACCGCGATTACCGGCACTACCTGTTGATGAGCGAGGCCGGTTACAGCGCCCACCGGCCGGTCGTGCCGCGCGGTTCCCTCGTTCGGGCCTGGCTCACCGCGCGCCTGCTGCTGGTGCTGTTTCCGTTGCTGCGCCTGCTGTTTCATCTTCGTTCGGGTCGGCGGGTGCGCTCGCGGAAGAACCCGATGGCCCGCCTCTGACCGTCACCTCGAGCCCGACCAGCCCGATCCAGCCCAGCCCCACGAACAGCGCGACCCGCTCGAGCAGCCCACTGGGGTTCCCCGGCCACACCCCCGCGTCATCGAGCACGACCAACACGCTGGCGGCAACGAACGTGACCGCCATGACCAGGGCAACCACCATCCCCGCGTACGGTCGTCGAGTGGCCCGCCCGAGCAGCGCCGCCGCCGCGACGCCGGCCACCCCGAGCGTGACCGCCACCAGTTGATGAACCAGCCCGACCGTCGTATGTGTGGCCGGCACACCCGGCGGATAACCGATCCCCGCGTCGGTACGCACCCCCGCCAGCACAATCAGGCAGGCGCCACACCAGCCGATCAGCCCCGCCGCCCATCGCCCCGCCCGGTCGAGCCCACCCCACAGACCAACCGCCCGCCCCACGGGCAACGCGAGCCCACCCTGAGAGACAGCCGTCCGCCCCACACCCGTCCACGACGGACGCGGATGAGACAACCCGTGCCCGAGCCCGGCGGCGCCGATCAGGAGCCACAGCCCGCAGAGGACGAGGTTCACGTCGGCGAGCCAACCGCCGGGGCCCAGCGACAACTGGCTGATCCAGTTGCGGCTCGGGTCATAGCCGGGCCGGATGAGACCAGCGACCGTGGTGAAGACGACCATCTGGAACGCCGCGACGACGCAGGCCAGCGGCAGCATCCGGACGGCACGCGTCAACAGCACGACCAAAGCCTGCCACCTCCAGGCAACTCGGCGCCGAGTACCGCGGCACCGTCCACGTCACCTTCGTCGAGGTCATCCTCGGCAAGCACGACGCCCCGCCGCTGCTGCGCGCGTTGGCCGAGCGCAGCGGCGGCGGGGCATCGGTGGGGAACTAGGCGGTCGCGGTCGCGTACGCGGCCGAGCCGATCAGTTCGAGCGAGACCTGCAGGCGCTCGAGGCTGATGTTCTTGGCGATGGTGTCCTCGGGGCTGTGGTACGGCGGTTCGAGCAGCGCCGGCGACTCCTCGCCGCGCCACGAGAAGTTCGCGGAGGCGATGCCGACCTCCTGGAAGCTCTGGTGGTCGCTGGAGCCGCGCAGGGTGACCGGCGAGATCCGCGGGGTGTAGCCGAGGCGTTCGGCCGCCGCGGCCACCCCGTCGGTCGCCCGGTTGGCCAGGCCGTCGAACGAGAGCACCCAGTACCGGGTCGCCGGGTCCCAACTGGTCGCCACCATGTCGTTCTGGTAGACGGCGAGGATCCTGTCCCGCTCGGCCTGCGGCAGCTGAGCCACGTAGTAGCGCGAGCCGATCAGGCCCTGCTCCTCCGAGCCCCACAGGCTGAACTTCAGCTGGGCGTTGGTGGGCAGCTTCCGCAGGGCACGGGCAAGTTCCAGGCACAGTACGGTGCCCGACCCGTCGTCATTCGCGCCGGGCGCCCCGATGACGGTGTCGTAGTGGGCGCTCACCATCACCGCGGGACCGTCGGCGGGAGCACCGCGGCGGCGCGGCGCGCTGGCGAGCACGTTGTGCGACGTCAGGTTGCGGTGGGCCGCCGTCGACAGGGTCAGCGTCAGCCGGCGGGCGGCCAGCAGCGCGCGCAGCCGGTGTTTCTGGGCCTGGGCCACCCCGACGACCGGGATCGGCGCCGGTGTCGCGGCCAGGCCGGGCAGCTGCGGGCTGAAGGCCGAGGCCCGGCGGGGCTCTACCAGGTCGGCCGGCAGGAAGATGACGGCGGCCGCCCTGCGCGCGACCGCGGTGGCCACGACCAGTTCGCGGGTGGCAGCCACGTAGTCGATCAGCAGGATCTTTCCGGTGACGTCGGCCGGGTAGTCGGCCTCGCCACCCAGGCCCGCGTCGAGCACGTCGCCCCGCACCTTGGTGTCGAGCGCCGCGTGGGGCGAGGCGCCGCACTGCCAGTTGAGGTCGGTGGGCAGCCCGCGCGGCGAGCTGAGCTGGGCCAGGAACTTGTCGGCGACCGGGAACGGCTGGAGCTCCACGTCGTAGCCGAGCACGTCGAGCACGCCGGAGATGTACTTGGCCGCCAGCAGCTCGGACTTCGTGCCGCCGATGCGCGGCCCGATGCCGATCGACAGCACCTTGAGGTGGGCCAGCGCGCGTTCCGCCGACACCCGCCGGGCCACGTCGAGGTCGTGGCCGGTCAGCGCGGGCGGCCGGGCGGCGCCGGGGCGCTGCCCGGTGGCGGCCCAGGCAGGTGCGGGCAGGGCGACCGCGGCCGCTCCCCCCAGCGCGACGGACAGCATGCGCCTGCGGCTGACCGCGGACGGGTGCTCGTGCGTCTCCAAAGGTTCCTCCTCGTCGATCCGGCTCGTGATCCGGCGAGGACGCGTGGCCGTGGTCGGGCCGCCGCTCCCCGTGACTGATGAACCTATGGTGTAGATAGCCGTACTTCAATAGATACGGCTGTGCATACGCTGAGTGCCCGGCTCCCCTTCTTCCTAGCAGGTGACGGCTCCTCGGGCGGGTCATCGGGCGGGATGCAGGAACGGAACCAGCATCGCCGTCACCTCGGCCGCGTGGCGGGCCGCCAACTCGCGGTGGTCGTCACCCTTGCGCTGGTACGCGGTGTCGGCGATGCCGCGCACGATGAGCCGCCCGCGGGCGTTGCCGGCGCCCTCGTAGAACGCCCGGGCCACGCCCACGGCCTCGGTCTCGACCGCCAGCACCTGGTCGTTGACCTGGGTCAGCCAGCGGCGGATCTCGGCCCGGGCGTCCTCGACGGGCACGCCGCCCGAGCCGATCGGGCCGCGGTGCAGCCGAAAGGAGTCGCCGTTGCCGCGTTCCTGCACGAGCGGGACGGCAGTGAGGAAGTCGTCGAGCCGGTACCCGAGAGTCGCCGCGGCCGCATTGCCCTGGACCCGGCGGGCGCCCGGGAGCAGGCGCGTGGTCACCAGCCGGTCGGAGAGGACCACGTCGCCCGGCGCGACCTGGGCCCCGACTCCGCCGGCGAGGCCGGTGAGCACCACCGTGGCCGGCCGGTACTCCTCGATGAGAGCACGGAAGGCCCGCGCTGCCGATTCGGGGCCCGGCCGCGGGGCTTGCACGGCGGCGACGCGCACCGGCCGCCCGCGCGGGTCGGGCAGCCAGGCCTCGTGGACCGGCGACCCGGGACCCAGGCGCCTGGCCCCGTAGTCGTACATCCGCTTCAGCGCGGCGACGACCGCCCGCATCTCGACGGGCAGCACGGTCAGCACGCCCACCTCGGCCTTGACTGCGGTGGGCGCGGCCGGCACCCGCGACGCGACTCGCGGCAGGCCCGGGCTCCGGAACGAATAGGTCATCACGCTTTCCCTCCCGCACACAGAGGCTGCGGCGGACGCTAACCGCGAAGCCTTCCGGTTTTCTGCCGTTGCCGCCGGGAGCGCCGGGGTCCGTGCGGACCCCGGCGCGTCCTGGAGCGCGGGCCGGATCAGACGCAGCGCTGGAGGATGTTGTCCCAGCTGGTGCTGCCGGGGCAGGTCACCGCCTGGGCGCTGGAGGCGGCCGAGGGGGCGAACAGGGCGATGGCGACGGCCGACACGAGGGCGGCCAGGAAGTGACGATGACGAGCGCGCATGACCTTTCCTTTCAAGGATGGCGAGAGTTGCGGATAAGGGGCACGCGGGCCCGTCCCGCCCGGCCGAGCGGTGACGGCGGAGGGTGGCCTTCCCTCCCCACGCGTGCCGTTGCGCGCGGTGACGGCAAGTCCGCCGAGCCGGCCGGCCGTCCCGACAGGTCTTACTGTCACTATGACGTTAATGGACGACAGGGCTTCGCGTCAAGGAGACATTAATGCCGGATCAGCGGTACCGGCGGTCCTCGGGCGGCAGACTGGACAAGAGCTCACGGATGCGGTCGCGGGCGGCGGCCTCGGCCTCCGGCTGGTCGCTTCCCCAGGCGTACGCGTCGGCCAGCGCCGCCTGGGCCGCGATCTCGAGATGGATCGCGCCGAGCGACTGGAACAACTCGACCGCGCGCAGCAGGAGGACCTCCTGCTCGATGCGCACGCCCCGGGCGCCCTCCAGCGCCGCCGCGGTCAGATGGATGCGGCCCTCCAGCAACACATCCGCGCTCTCCCGGGCACACTCCGCGGCCCGCGCGAGCCGGGCCGCGGCCACGTCGAACTCGCCACCGGCCAGGGCCAGGGCGCCCAAGCCGTGCAACGCGTACGCGTGCCCCACGCCGCCGTCCGGGAACATCGCGAGCACCTCGCCGAAGGCCGTCTCCGCCGCCGCGCCGTTGCCCAGGTCGAGATACGCGTGGCCCATCCAGTAGAGGGTGGGCGCCAGCACCTGGGGCTGACCCAGCCCGCGGGCCATCCTCTCGGCCTCGCGCAGAGTGGCCACCGCCGCGGCCGGGTTGCCCATGTCGAGGTGGGCCTGGCCGACGAAGCGCAGGGTCTGCTGCACACCCACCACGTCGTCGCTCTCGCGGTAGTGCACGAGCGCCTCGGTGAACTGCCGCAGCGGCCGGGCCAGCTCGCCGCGGCGGCGCAGCGCGTTGGCCAGCGTCCGCAGGGCGACCGCCCGGCCGTGCTGCTCGCCCACATCGGCCAGCAGCACCTGCGCCCGCTCCAGCTCGGCCACCCCGGAGACACCGGGACTGCCACTGGCCACCAGCGGCGGCTGGCCGAGCGAGACCAGCACGACCCCCTCGCCGCGGCGGTCACCGGCCCGCCGGCACTCGGCCAGCGCGATCTCGTGGGTGACCCGCCAGTCGTCGAAGTACTGGCCCAGGGCGTAGAACTCGTGCGCCGACACGGCCAGGTCCCAGCAGACCCCGGTCAGCCCGAGCGCTGCCGCCTGACCGACCGCGGCCCGAATGTTGAGCCGCTCGATCTCGAACCACGCGCGCGGATCCGAGGTCACAGCGTCCACTTCGGAGGCCGGCACGGCGACGTCCGGCTCGTCGCTGTGAATCACGTCGAACCGCCCGCCGTAGACGGCCTCGTGGGCTCGGCGGGTCAGGGTGAGCAGCGCCCGGCACACCCGCGCCGGCGCCTCGGCGTGCTCGCCGGGAGGTGTCAGCTCGGCCCGCGCGCGGTCGCGGGCGTAGTCGCGGGTGAGGTCGTGGAAGCCGTACCGGGCGCCGGGGTGGACCGGATCGACCAGCCCGACCAGCGCGAGCCGGGCCAGCGCGGAGCCGGCGGCCGGGCCGGGCTCGGCCAGCAGGGCAGCCGCCGTCCACTCGCCGAAGGTGGGCTGAGCGAGCAGGCCGAGCCCGAGGAAGAGGCGGCGAGCGAGCTCGTCGAGCGGGGCCAGCCCGGCGCCGAGCGTGCGGGCGAGGCTCTCGTCGCCGTGCCGGAACGCAGCCGGGCCCTGCTCGCGCAGGCGCCGCAGCAGCTCGGCGGTCGGGCGGTGGAAGTCCTCGACCCGCATCTGAGCGGCGATCCGCAGGGCCAGGGGCAGACCGCCGCAGAGCCGGACGACGCCCTCGACCGCCTCCCGCTCGCCGCTGACGTCGACCTGGGCGGTCGCGACGACATTGCGGAACAGCGCCGCGGCGGTGCCGTGGTCGAGCGCCTGCAGGGTGCGGACGTGGTGAACGGCGGCGTCGATGCCGGGCAGCCGGCGCCGCGCGGTGACCAGCACGATCGAGGCGCCTCCGCCGGGAAGCAGGTCGCGGATCTGCGCCACCGAGCCGGCGTCGTCCAGCACGATCAGCAGCTTGCGGCCGGCGGCCAGGGTGCGGAACAACCCGGTCCGCTCGCGACGGCTCTCGGGCACGGCCGTCTCGCCCAGCGCCCGCAGGAACTCGGCCAGCACCTCCCCCGGGTCGACCGGCTGGTCGGAGCTGCCGCGCAGGTCGGCCCAGAGCTGCCCGCCGGTGAACTGATCGGCCGCGTCGTGGGCGGCCCGCAGGGCCAGGGCGGTCTTGCCCATGCCGCCCGGTCCCGAGATCACCACGACCGTACGGCGGCGGTCGCGCAACAGCCGGCCGAGCTCGGCCAGCAGGTCTTCGCGGCCGACGAACGACGCCGGAGCGGGCGGCAGCTGCCGCGGCAACGGCACCTCGCGCGGGACCCGGGAGGTCGCGTCGTCGGCGCGGGCCACCGCCTCGTCGTTGTGCATGGCCATCGAATAGCCGAGCTTGCGCAGCTCCTTGGCCGCCCCGCCGTCGACCGCCTCCTCGTGCCGCTCGAGCGCGGCCATGGCCTCGGCCGCGTGGCCGCTGAGATAGAGCGAGAGCATCAGCAGCCGGCACAGCTCGCCGTCGGCCGGGTCCTCGGCGGCGAACTGGGTGAGGTCGTCGAGGATCGCGGCGTGCTCGCCACGCGTGTGCTCCAGCGTGAAAAGCCGTACGGCCGAACGCTTCCGACGGCTGCGCAGGGCCGCGATGTCGCCCGCGAAGGGGGCGTCGGGCACATTGGCCAGTGGCGTGCTGCCGCGCCAGAGCCGGATCGCCGCCCGCAGGTGCTCGATCTCGTCCGGGATCCTCTGGTCGCGCCGGGCGGCGTCGGCCCGCTCGACGTGGCGGAGGAACTGGAGCAGGTCGAGCTCGCCGGGCACGGCCTTCAACTCGTACCCGAAACGGTTGTGGGTCTTGATCGCCCCGGGCGAACCGGCCTGCTCGACCAGGCGGCGCAACGCCGAGATCGCCTTGTGCAGCTGAGCCGGGCTGACCTCGGGATCGCCCCAGCCGGCCCGCAACAGCTCGGCTGTGGACAGTTGCTGATTCGCCCTGATCAGCAGGGCCGCGAGCACCGACAGGTGGTGCCCACCGGGCAGCACGACGGGACCGCCGCCGGGCGGGCGCACCTCGAGGTCCCCGAGAATGCGAAAGATCATGTGCCGTTCCCCAGAGTCGACCCCACGCGATCCCCGAACCGCCACCGTAGGAGCAGAGCGGTCGGTGACGCCATCGCCGCGCCGAGTGATGATTGGTTGGCATAATTATTGTCAGTTTGACAGTAATACGACTACGCTGGGTACAGCAACCGGACACCGAACAGAACGGAGACCCCCATGCGACTCTGGCGCTCCCTCGACCTCGTCCTCACCGCGGCCGTGGCGCTCGTCGTGGGCGTGCTGGGCATGCTCGACCTCGCAGGCTCGTCCGTGCTGGCCGGCGCGACCCTGGCCACGCTGGGCGTGCTGGCCGCCGGCTCGGTCACCGCGCGCTTCCAGATGCACGGCCTGGCCGACCTCACCCGGAGCCTGGCCGAGCCGCCGTCGGCCGACCGGCTGCTGACGACGTCCACGTCCGGACTCGACGTGGACCTGACCCACGCGTGGGAGATCGGCCTGATCGGCGTCACGCTGAACCGCACGGTCCGCAACCACGCCGTCGAACTGCGCGACTGCGTCCGGCGCGGCGGCACGGTCCGCATCGCCGTCATCGACCCGCGCGGCGACGTGCTGGACGAGGCCGCCCGGCGCAGCACCGCCCCCGGCACGGCCGAGATCTTCGCCCACCGCCTTCAGCCCACGCTCGACCTGGCCGCCGCACTGGCCGCGCTGCCCGGCCCGGGCCGGGCCGAGGTGCGCCTGCTCGACTTCGTGCCGGCGATCGGCCTGCTGGCCGTCGACGTCCACCAGCCGCACGGCCGCCTGCACGTCGACATCTACTCGCACACGTCCGGCGGGCGGGAACCGGCGCTGGCCCTGGCCCCGGGCCGCGACCACACCTGGTACCAGCACTTCCAGGCCGAGTTCGACCAGATCTGGGCCGCGGGCCGCCCGGTCTTTGTGTCAGCAGGACAATTTCACTAGGCTCGGATCATGCCGGAACGGGATCATCTCTATCTGCGGCTCGCGGTCGACCTGGTGATTCTCACGGTGCGCGACGACGCGCTCCAGGTCCTCACCATCACCCGCGCCAACAAGCCCTTCCGGGGGCAGGCGGCCCTGCCCGGCGGCTTCCTGCGCGAGGGGGAGGACCTGGTCGGCGCGGCCGTGCGGGAGCTGCACGAGGAGACCGGGCTCGACGGGCGCGGGCTGCATCTGGAGCAGGTCGAGGCGTACGGGGAACCGGACCGTGACCCGCGCGGGCGGATCGTCAGCGTGGCCTACCTGGCGATGATGCCGAACCTGCCGCTGCCGACCGCCGGCTCGGACGCCAGCACCGCCGGCTGGACCCCGGTCGCTCGAGCCACCGGCCTCGCCTTCGACCACGACCGCATCCTGGCCGACGCCGTCGAGCGCGCCCGCACCCGGCTCGAGTTCACGACCCTGGCCACGGCCTTCTGCGGCGCCGACTTCACCATCGGCGACCTGCGCAACGTCTACGAGGTGGTGTGGGGACAGCCGCTCGACCCGCGCAACTTCAACCGCAAGGTGCTCGGCACCGAGGGCTTCGTGGAACCGACCGGCGGCAAGCGGATGCCCGAGGTGGGCCGCCCGGCGGCCCTCTACCGAGCGGGCGGGGCGACCCGCCTGAACCCGCCGATCCTGCGCACCGACCGGCACGGGTAGGAAAACGGTAGGTCGCACCGGGATGCTGGTGCCGGCCACGGGGTGGCGGCCCCGTGGCCGGGCCCGTGAGAGGAAGCGGAGACTCGATGACGATCGACGCCCTGATCATCACCGCGCTCCCCCGCGAGCTCGAAGCCGCCGAGGCGGCCGGCAATCGCCTCGGCGGCACCGGGTGGCGGACTCAGTCCGCCGGCTCCGTGCCCTATCTGGCCGGCGAGTTCGGCGGGCTCACGGTGGCGCTGGCCCGGCCGGTCCGGATGGGCTCGCGCGTCACCGGCCCGCTCGCGACCACCCTCACCGACGTGCTGAAGCCGCGTTGCCTGGCCATGAGCGGCGTGTGCGCGGGCAACCCGGCCGAGTGCGCGCCGGGCGACGTGATCGTGGCGACCGCCGCCTACGAGTACGACGAGGGCCTGCGGACGGCCGACGGCTTCCAGGGCGACCATCAGCAGTATCCGCAGGACACGCGCTGGATCCGCGCCGCTCAGGAGTTCGATCCGGCCGGGCTGCCCAGCTACGGTCCGGCCACCGAGGAATCGTCCCGGGTGTGGCTGCTCGAACGCCTGCTGCAGGGCCAGGATCCGCGCGTCCACCCGGCCCGCGAGCGGTACTTCCCGCGCGGCGCCTGGGCCCACCGGCTCGAGAAGTGGGCCGCGGCCGGGCTGGTCACCTTCGCCGACGGCGAGCTGGCGCTGACCCCGGCCGGCGGCACGACCGTGCGGCACCAGCTGGCCCGCGACATCGACGGTCCCGACCGGCTCCCGTTCGCTGTGCTCGCCGGGCCGATGGCCAGCGGCAGCGCGGTGCAGCGGGACGAGGAGGTCTGGAATCACCTGCGCTCGATGGGCGTACGCAAGCTGCTGGGTCTCGAGATGGAGGCGGCGACCATCGCCACGGTGGCCCATCAGCGCCACGTGCCGCACTGGCTGGTCGCCAAGGGTGTGATGGACCACGCCGACCTCAACAAGGACGACCGGTTCAAGGAGTTCGCCGCCCGCGCCTCCGCCGACGTCCTGTTCGCGCTGTTGGGCGCACTGCTTCCGGCCCCGGCCGCGGTCGCCTCCCCGGGCGCGCCCGCCTTTCCGGGCGCGGCCAAGGTCGACGTGCTGCGGGCGCTGATCTACGACTGGCACGACCTGGCCGATCTGCTCGGCGTGCCGCCGTTCGACGTCTACCGGTTCACCCGCGGCGACGAACCCCGCTCGCTGTGGACCTGGCTCGAGGTACGCGAACGCCTCGGCGAGCTGCCGGGGGCACTCGACGAGATCGGCCGCACCGACCTCGCCGACCGCCTGCGCTGAGCTACCCCGGCTTCTGCAGGCTGGTGCCGGCCGAGGGCGGGGTGGCCGGGTCGCGGTCGAGCTCGGCTGTCGAGGGCTTGTCGTCGGCCTCGTCGGGATCCGCGGTGCCCGGTGGTTCGCGGTCGGGGGTGGGCTCGCCGCCGGGGTGGGCGAACAGGTACCGCACGGCGGTGTTGAGGACGGCCAGCAGCGGTACGGCGATCAGGCCGCCCACGATGCCGGCCAGCACCACGCCGGCCGCGATGGCCAGGATGACGGCCAACGGGTGCAGAGCCACGGCACGGCCCATGATGAGCGGCTGGAGGACGTGGCCCTCCAGCTGTTGCACGGCGATGACCACGCCCAGCAGGATCAGCGCCTTGACCGGGCCGACCGTGACCAGCGCGACCAGACAGGCGACGGCGCCGCTGATCGTGGCGCCGACCACCGGGATGAACGCGCCCAGGAAGACCAGCGCGGCCAGCGGCAGGGCAAGCGGCACCTGCAGGGCGAACAGGCCGATCCCGATGCCGATCGCGTCGACGAACGCGACCAGGACGGTCGCATGCACGTACGACACCAGCGTGTGCCACGCGTAGTGGCCGGCACGGGCGGTCGGCAGGCGCGCGCCGCGCGGCAACAGGCGGCACAGGAAACGCCAGATCTGGTCGCCGTCGCGCAGGAAGAAGAACAGCGTGAACAGGGTCAGGAAGAAGCCCGTGCCGACCTCGCCGATCGTCGTCGCGGTGGTCACCGCGCCCGAAGTCAGCGCCCCTCGGTTCGAGGTGATGGCGGTCTGGGCCTCGGCGATCGCGTTGTTGATCTGATCCTGCGACAGGTGCAGTGGACCGCGGGCCAGCCAGTCCTGCACCTGACGCACACCGTCGCCGACCTGCGAGCTCAGCGTGTCGAGCTGCGAGACGAACGTGTTGATGATCAGGCCGAGCCCGCCGAAGACCACGATCAGCGCGGTGATCAGCACCAGCGCGGCCGACAGCGACCGCCCCATGCCGCGACGGCTCAGCCAGGCCGCTACGGGCTGGAACATCGCCGCCAGCAGAACGGCCACGACGACCGGGATGATCACCAGGTCGAGCCGGGCGATCACCTGCAACATCAGCCAGCCGACGGCGAAGAACAGCACGATCCGCCAGGACCACGCGCCGGCCACCCGGACAGCACGCGGCAGGCCGTCCTCGTCGCGCGGCGACGCGTCGACCATGACGACGGGAGTGGCCGCGGCGACCGCATCGCCCGCGAACGGCGGCGGCTGCGCCCCCAGACGTGCCTGCTCCAGCCGGGCCCGAGCCCGCTCGCGTACCTCGTCGATCCAGGCCATCCGGTCCTCTTCCCGCCACACCGGCCGGCCGCGGCCGGTCGGCCACATCCGATCCGGATGCGAGGTACCCCGGCGCCGAAAGGGGAAACACCGCCCATCGCGCGCCGTCCATTACAGACGTCACACTCCGACGGCTAAAACGGCGGTGATTCCCCTTTCCGGCCGAGCGCGAGGTCGAGCCACAGATGTACGAATCGCGAGCCTGGAAGCCCTTTCGTGTACCCGCGAAACCGCAGCCCATTCGGGCTTTCCGGAGTTCGCGGAAATCGCCGTCGAATAGCGCCGAACGGCCCTTCCCGCCCGCATTCACGTGCTGAGCTGTTGCGGACCCGAGCAAGCCGAAACTGGGAAGGACCAAGGAAATGCGCAAGAAGAACAGCCGGCTCACCGCCGGCGCGGGCCTGCTGGCCGGAGCCGTTCTGGCCCTGGGCCCCGCCGCCGCGGCACTCGCCGCCGAGCCGGACCCCAGCGCCCCCGCCCAGGGCGCCTGGACGGGCAGCCGGCCGACGACCCACGACGTCCCCAACGTCGTCGTGATCATCCTCGGCAGCCTGGAGGGCCTGCCCCCGATGATGGGCTGGCCGATGAGCCCGCCCCCATCCGGCGGCGGCCAGACCGGCTGGCCACCCGACGACCAGGGCCCCACCGCCCCGCAGCCCGGCACTCCCGCCGGCCAACCGGCACCCGGGACTTCCACGGGCTCTCCGGCGCCGGACGCTCCGCAGCCGGGGGAAACGCAGACCGGCGGCAACCAGGCGGGCGCACCCCAGCCCGGCTCCGGCGATCCGGCCACCAGCCCCACCACAACGCCGAACCCGGCGGGCCCGACCGCCCCGGCCACGCCAGCAGACACGACCAGCCCGACCGCCCCGGCCACGCCAGCAGACACGACCAGCCCGACCGCCCCGGCCACGCCGGGTGACACGACCAGCCCGACGGGAACAGCCGCCCCGGCCGACACGGCAGCTCCCACCACGCAGGCTCCCGCCACGACCGATACGGCGCCCGGTGCGACCGACACGGCAGGTCCCCTCACGACAGACACCACAGCGCCGGCGGCGACCGACACGGCAGCTCCCACCACGACCGACACGGCAGCGCCCGCCGCGACCGACACGGGAGGTACCACCACGACGGACACGGCAGCGCCAGCGGCGACCGACACCGCAGCCCCCACCACGACCGACACCGCAGCCCCCACCACGACGGACACGGCTGCGCCGGCGGCCGACACGACAGCTACGGCCACGACCGACACGGCAGCGCCCGCGGCGACCAGCACGACCGCTCCCGCCGCGACCAACATGGCAGCGCCCGCCGCGACCGACACCGGAGCTGCCGCCACGACCGGCACGGCCGCCGACGAGAGCCCGAATGTCACCGGCGTCGACCTCACCGGCACCGACACCACGCTGAACGGCACCGCAGGCGAGCCCGCGACGGCAGCCGCGCCGCCCGCCGGCTGACACGGAACCCTGCCCGAAACGACATTGGGCCGACGCTCCTCGATGGAGCGCCGGCCCGTCGTCGATCGGGGTTACGCCGCGGGCGTTCCGTTCACTGTCAGGTTGCGCAGGCGGCCGCGGTTGTCGAACGAACCGAAGCCGACCCGTCCCGACGTGAACGTCGTGTCGCGGGCCGTCATCAGGGGGTCGCGCGAACCGTCGACGTAGACCGCGATCTCGCCCGTCGCCGGCAGGTGCTTCACCCGTACGTCGTGCCAGCGCTCGTCGACGATGGCGGGGTTGGCTCCGCGGGAGCGCCCGTTCCACTGGTAGTCGATGCGCTCGCGGTCGGCGTTGTCGACCTTGAAGATGCCGTTGTGGGGCAGGATCGTGTTGTCGGTGGAGAGATGCGCGTAGTAGAACTCCGTGTCCGACCGGTAGCCGAACACGATGATCACGTCGCGGTTGGTCAGAGACACCGGCTCGTCCAGGCGGACCTGGGCGCGGATGTCCACGGATGAGAAGACCGGGCCGGCGGTCAGCACCGCGTACTCGAACGGGCGGCGCGGGCCGGGGCGCTGGCTGCCCGCCTCGGCCAGGATCACCTGGCCGTTGGTGAACTGCCACTTGGCCGGGGTGACGGGCGCCCAGTTCGCCGCCCGAGCAGCGGGCGCGATCCGGACCGGTCCGGCGGAGGCTGCGGCGAAGGTCCTGGTTCCGGTCACCTTCCAGATCTTGCCATTCGCCTTGGCCAGGATGTAGAGCTCGCCCCGGGCGTCCGTGCCGAAGCGCAGGTCGACCCGGTTCGGGTCACCGGGCGCGCCGGGGCCGGAGAGGTCCTGCATCCGCACCGGGATGCCGGCCGGCGTGAACAGGTTCAGCCGGTGGATGGTCGCCGGTGAGCGGCCGCGCCGCATCTCCGAGGCCTCGGTGTAGAGCACGCGCCCGTCGACCAGGTCGCCGAAGACGTACTTGCCGCGCAACGCCGGCACGTCCTGGCCGCGGTAGACGAAGCCGCCCGCCACCGCGACGCCCACGTCGGAGGTGCAGTTCCAGCCGGGCGCCGGGTTGTGGTCGTACGCCGCGACGGGATAGACGTAGCCGGCGTCATCGGCGGGCAGCGGGAACAGCCGATCGCAGGGCGTCGCCGGGGTCTTGTCGAAGACGAACGCCCCTTCGCGCTCGCTCCAGCCCATGTTGTCGCCGGCCCGCACCTCGTAGACGGCCTCGATGGCGTGCTCGCCGATGTGCCCGAGGTAGAGCTTGCCGGTGGCCCGGTCCCAGCTGAAGCGGTGCGGGTCCCGATACCCGTACGAGTAGATCTCGCCCGCCGTGCCGGTCTGCCCGGCGAACGGGTTGTCGCGCGGGATGCCGTACTTCCCGTTGGGCGAGTTGGTGCCGGCCGGGTCGATGCGCAGCAGTTTGCCGTGCGGGAGGGCCAGGTTCTGCGGATCGGTGTTGTTCACGCCTTGACCGCCGTCGCCCACGGCGACATAGAGCTTGCCGTACTCGGCGGTGCCCTTGCGTGCGGTCGGGTTGAAGTTGATTTCCTGGATGCCGTGGATCTGCCCGCCGAAGCCCACGCGCAACAGCTCGCGGCGGGTGCCCGCGAACGTGTCGGCGGCCGGGTTCGTGGCCTTCCACTCGTTGATGACGCCGTGGAACAGCACGGTGGTCTGCGCGTAGTCGGGCACGGCCGTGGTCAGCGCGGCCTGCTCGGTGTGGATCGTGTAGAACTGGCCGGTGCGCTTGAAGTCGGGGTGGAACGCGACATAGCCGAAGCCCTGCCCGAGCCCCCGGCCCGAGAAGAACTGGGGCGCGAAGGTGGCGGCCACGTCCAGATAGACGCTGGGCACGCCGTTCTTGACGATGTAGAGGTTGCCGTTGAGGTCGGGCACCGCGCGCCGGCCGGAGCCGTCCGGCAGCTCCATGATGGTGTTGATCCGGGCCACCCGGTTGAGCCGCGGGTCGATCAGCGGCGGGTTGGTCTCGCTCTTGGGGAACTGCGCGTACTCGGTCAGGACGAGGCCGAGCTTCGAGGTGACCGGCTCGGTGGGAACCGGGTCGTAGATGGGGGCCGGGTCGGCGGCATACGCCGGGACACCGACCAATGTGGACAATAGCACCGCACCGGCGGCGACTACGGCCAGTCTGCGCATCGAGACTCCTAGAAGAGGCGGAACTGGTTCGCGACCTCGCGGGGGGAGAGCGAGCGGTCGAGGAACATCAGTGCGTCCATCCGGCAGTCGCACGGATTGCGTTCGAGCGTGTTCTGCGGGAAGCTCCCGCCGATCTTGATGCCGCGGGCGTCGGCCGCGCTGGTGACGTGCGGGCCGGGGCCGTTGATCAGCCAAGGGTCGTCGGTGCGGGTGTAGAAGCCCGGCACCGCCCGGCCGTTGCGGTACAACGCCATCGTGCCCCGGGTGAAGTCGAACGTGGCGGTCAGGTGCGTCCATTTGTCCTTGGGCAGCAGCGTGCGCCAGTCCTCGTTCGCGGCGAACGTCTGCGAGTTCCCGCCGTCGATGCGGCGGCCGAGCGCGACCAGCTTGAGCTCTCCGTTGACGTCGATGAGCTCGAGCAGAGCCCGTACGGCATGACCGTCGGAGTCGCCGGTCAGCACCCCGGCCAGGCCGATCGCGTTGAAGCCGGCGGCCGGGCCGTCCATCGAGCGCTTGAACCAGCCCATCACGGTGGCGCCCTCGGCGTTGCTGAACGGGCGCAACGTACGCACCCCGCCGGCCGAGTAGATGCCCGCCTTCCAGTCGTCGTTGCCCGTCACGCCCGGGTTGACCTGCCGGGTCTGAAGAACGCGCCCACCCCCGGGATAGGCGCGGTCGGCGACCCGCATGGCGGTCCCGCCGTTGACCAGTTCGATCTCGGTGCTGGATCGGCCCTGGTCCTGTTCGAGCGCGGGGTCGCCGCGCAGCGGGTGGTCGAAGTCGTAGTAGGCGACCAGATTCGGCCGCAGGGAGGGATGGACGATGTCCGGGCCGAAGCGGTTGCCGGCCGAGACGGGTGCCGCAGCCGCGGTGGCCGCCAGGACAGCGGCGGCAGCCACGGCGACGCGTCCGGTTCTTCGCATGGAACGCACCTCTCGTTACGGGACAGGTGGCTTTTCGGCGGGACGGCCGCCGAGGTAGAGCTCCCCGAGCTGGGGGTCGGCCAGCAGGTCGGCCGCCGGTCCGGAGATGTGCACGCGCCCGAGGTCGAGCACGCACCCGAGATCGGCGGTCTGCAGCGCGCGCCGGGCGTTCTGCTCCACCAGCAGCACCGCCGTCCCGGCGTCGCGCATCCGCGCGACCTGTTCGAAGATGGTGCTGGTGGCCTTGGGGTCGAGGCCCATGGACGGCTCGTCGAGCAGCACGACCTTGGGATCGACCATGAGCGAACGCGCGAACTCGACCTGCTTCTGCTGTCCGCCCGAGAGCAGCCCGGCCAACGAGCGCCACCGCTCCCCCACCACGGGGAACAGCTCTTGTACGAACTTCGCGCGCCGGGACTTGGCGGCTTTGTCGTTGAGGGTGTAGCCGCCGAGCAGCACGTTCTCCTCGACGGTCATCTCGCGGAACACGCTGTGGCCCTGCAGCACCAGCGCCACGCCTTCGGCGAGCATCTTCTGCGGGCCGGCGCCGGTGAGGTCCTTGCCGCCGACCATGACCCGGCCGGAGCGCGGGCTGAGCAGACCACTGGCGACCTTGAGCACGGTGGACTTGCCCGCCCCGTTCGGGCCGACGAGGCAGACCACCGACCCGGCCGGAACCGACACGCTGAAGCCGCGCAGCACGGGTGCGGCCCGGCCGTACCCGGCCTGGACGTCGACGAGTTCGATCTCAGACACCAAGGTAGGCCCCCAGCACTCGTTCGTCGGCGCGGACCTCGGCCGGCGGACCCGCCGCGATCGGCCGCCCGCGATCGAACACCACGATGTGGTCGCTGATGCTCATGACGAGGTCCATGTTGTGCTCGACGATCACAAACGTGCGGCCCTCGGCGTTCAGTTCGCGGACCAGCGTGCCGATCCGATCGAGCAGGGCCGGGTTGACGCCGCCGGCCGGCTCGTCGAGCAGGATCGTCCTCGGCTCGGCCATCAGCACGCCGGCCAGCTCGAGCAGCTTCTGCTGCCCCCACGACATGTTCCGGGCCTCGGCGCCGGCGAGGTGCTCGATGCCGAGCCGGGTGAGCCAACCATATGCGCGTTCGGTTTCGTCCTGCCGGCGCGCGCTGCGCAAACCGTGCAGCAAACCGCCAGGACGGACAGCCGCGAGCACATTCTCGACAGCCGTCATGCGCGGAAAGACGCGACAGAGCTGAAAAGTGCGACCGACACCCGCCCGCGCCACGACGTGGGGCGCCCTCCCGGTCAGATCCCGGTCACCGAAGAGGACCGACCCGCTGTCGGGCCTGATCATGCCGGTGACGCAGTTGAAGAACGTCGTCTTCCCGCTGCCGTTCGGCCCGATCAGCGCGTTCACCTTGCCCGGCTGAAACTGGACGTCGGCCCCGTCGATGGCGACCACCCCACCGAAGGCCTTCCGCAGCCCACGCGTTTCCAGCGTCACGACCTGACTCCTTCGCGTTCGAGCCGCCGGTCCACCCTGGGCCCCGCGAACATGTCCGCACGCTCACGCTCACGCGCACGAGCCGTCCTGAGCGCCGCGAGCACATCCCGACGCTCGGGTGAGCGTTTGGTCTTCGACGTCACGAGCTCGCCCCCTCGCGGTCGCGTTTGCGTTGTTCGGCCAGGTCGGCCGCGGTGAACTCGCGGATCGAGCTCTGCTCGCGCTTCCGCAGGCGCTGGACGAGGCCGGTGACGGACGGGATCACACCGTCCGGCATGAACAGCACGACCAGGCCGAGTAGGAGGCCGGTGGTGACCAGGTGCAGCGGCGTGCTGCCGAACTCGACCTTGAAGTACTCGAGCGCGATGCCCACGACGATCGCGCCGAGCACCGGCCCGAACAGGTTGCGGACGCCGCCGAGCAGCGCCATGAGCACGATGTACGAGCCGGTCAGCACCGAGAACTGGAAGACCGGGTCGAGGTCGCCGAACCACAGCGCGTACAGCCCGCCGGCCAGCGCCGTGAAGGCAGCCGAGACCACGAAGACTGTCAGCTTGTACGCGAAGGTCGGCGTCCCGAGCGACTCGGCCTTGTCCTCGTCCTCGCGGATCGCCTTGAGCCCCATGCCGAAGCGGGAACGGTCGAGCAGCCACCACGTCGCCAGCGCCAGGATCAGCAGGCCGCCGTAGAGGAAGAAGAACGCGCGATGGTGTTCAGGCCGCAGCATGCCCGGGAACGGCCGGGGCACGACCAGGCCGCGCGAGCCGCCGGTGACCGACGACCAGCTCTGGAAGACGAGCAACAGGATGAGCACGAGCGCGATGGACACGATGACGAACGAAGCGCCACGAACGCGCAACGCGGCGAACCCGATCGGCACAGCGAGCGCCGCGACGATCACCGCGGCCAGAATGAGCGCCACGAAGCTCGGGATGTCGGCTTTGGTGATGAGCAGTCCGGTCGCATAGCCGCCGAGCCCCGCGAGCGCCCCGTGGCCGAGCGAGATGTAACCGGTGAAGCCGCCGACGAAATTCCAGGCGGTGGCCAGCACGGCCCAGTTCAGGACGATCACGCCGGACGACAGGATGTACGGGTTGGGAGCCAGACTCGGAAACACGAGGATCGCCGCGATCAGCACCGCGGTCGCCCCGAGCGGCAGCCACTTGCCGGGAGCGTTCAGAGACGCACCGGAACCGCGTGTTTGTTGAGCGTCACTGCTCGTTTGATTACCGCTGCTCGTCCCGGCAGCCCCACGAGCCTGCGCGTTACTGCTCGTCTGGTCACCGCTGCTCGTATCAGCAAGCGCGGGAGCCTGAGTGTTGCTGCTCGTTTGTTCACCGCTGCTCGTACCAGCAAGCGCAGGAGCCTGAGTGTTACTGCTCGTTTGGTCACCGCTGCTCGTAACCGCAGCGCCACGAGCCTGAGCGTTCGCGCTCGCTTGCGCGCCGCCCGGCGATGGAGCTTGGCTCGGGGGCGGGGCGGCGTCAGAAGCGTTGGGCAAGGCGGCCTCCGAAGAATCCCTGTGGCCGGACGGCCAGGGTGGCGAAGAGCGCCACGTAGAACACGGTCTGGGCCCACGTGGCGCCCATCGGGATCTGCAGCAGGCTCTGGGCCAGCCCGAGCACCAGCGCGGCCGCCGCGGCGCCGGGCACGCTGCCCAGACCGCCGACCACGATGATGGCCATCAGCGGCCCGATCCAGTGCCAGTGCAGCGACGGATAGATGGTGGTGTCGAGCGACAGCGCCGTGCCGCCCACCGCGGCGGTGGCCAGCCCCAGCCCGAAGCCGAAGCCGGCCGTCCGCTCGGTGTCGATGCCGACCAGCCGGGCCGCGTCCCGGTGCTGGATGGTCGCTCGCAGCGCCCAGCCGAACTGGGTGCGCTTCATCAGCACGTACAGCCCGGCCAGCGAGACCGCCGCCAGCACGAAGGCGATCAGCTTGACCACGGCCACCCGGGCGCCGAACAGGTTGAAGCTCTCGGTGCCGTAGCCGAGCTGGATGCGCCGCTGGGTGCCCGAGAAGGCGTACCCCAGAAGCCCCTCGATGATGAGGGCGATCGCGAACGTGATCAGCACCGACATCATCGTGAGAGTCACCGGGCGCAACCGCGACAACAGGCCGCGCTGCAGCAGCACCCCCGCGCCGAAGAACAGCGGCACGGTCACCACCATCGACAGCAGCGGGTCGATGCCCAGCCTGTCGTTGGTCCACCAGGCCAGATACGCCGCCAGGATGAGGAACGCCGAGTGGGCGATCATCACCACCCGCATGGTGCCGAAGTAGAGGGTCAGACCCGCGGCGAGCAGGGCGTACAGCCCGCCGAGGAGCAGACCGAGGATGATGCTCTGTAACAGCAGCGCGCCGGAGGGCATCAGCGGATCACCAGGCCGGCTTCGGGTAGACCATGTCCGCCTCCTTGGCGTCGGCCGGCAGCACGATCTTGATGTCGTTGCCGATCCACTGCTGAATCATGTGGGCGCCCTGCGGCTTGCCGGTGGCGTCCCACTTCAGCGGGCCGACGACGGTGTCGACCGTGTTGCTGTGCAGCCAGTCGATCAGCTTCTGCTGGCACTCGCCCTGCTCGGCGCAGCCGGCGGCCTGCACCGCGGCCCCGACCACCTGCCCGGTCGTGTAGCCGTTGGCCTGGTCCTCCTCGGGCGCCTTGCCGAACTGCGCGGTGAACTTCTCGACGAACTCCTTGTTGCTCGCGTACGGCGCGTCCTGGCTGTAGCCCGTGGGCGACAGGATGCCCTCGGTCTTGTTGCCGATCGCCTTGTCGAACTCGGGGTTGGTCGGGGCGGTCGAGAACGCGGCCAGCTTGGGCTGGTAGTCGAGCTGTTGCAGGGCCACGATCAGGTTGACCCCGTCCTGGTACTGCGAGCCGCCGACCACCATGTCGGGCTTGGCCGCCGCGATCTTGGCCGCGATGCTGCCGAAGTCCGTGGTGTTGGGCGGGTAGACCTCGTCGACGACCGTCTTGATGCCGCCCGCCTCGAGCTTCTTCTTCAGCCCGTACGCGGTGCCCTGCGCGAACGGGTCGTCCATGGCCGCGTACGCCACGCTCGTCGGTTTCTGCCCGGCCGGCAGCGCCAGCAGGTATTCGACGAGGTGATTGTAATGGTCGTCGGCGACCGCCGGGGCCGCGTAGAACAGGTTCTTGAAGCCCTGATTGAACACCTCGGCGGCGGCGCCGGCAGGCTCGACGAACAGCATGCCGTACTCCTGCGCGACCCGGGCCGAGGGCACCACCAGGCGGGTCGAGAACGGGCCGACGACCAGGTCGACCTGGTCGCTGCCGATGAGTTGCTCGTAATCGGCGACGACCCGGTCCGCGTTCGACTGGTCATCGAGGATCTTCAGCTCGATCTGCCGGCCGAGCAGCCCACCCTTGTCATTGGTGATCTTGGCCCAGGCCTCGTACCCCTCCTGGACGCCCTTGCCGGGCTCGGAGAAGTCGCCGGTCAGCGGCAGCGAGATGCCCACGACGATCGGATCGCCGGACTTCTCACCGCCGCCCTCGTCATCGCCTCCGCCGCACGCGGCGAGGAAAAGTGTTGCGCTGAGCGCGATGGCCCAGGTTGTACGTCTCGCGGGTGAACGCATCCTCGCTGCTCCTTTGCCGGGACGTAAGCGCTTGCGAAAGCGCTTACGTAGCCTAAAGTGATCGATGCGTGACTTGCAACACCCCGGAAACTTATTTGCAGTAATACCGGTGATCCCCCGGCCTGGTGATCACGTCCCGCGACGACTCGTGGAGAGTGGACGCATGCCCAAGCCCGGCGTGAGGTTGCGCCTCGTCGACATCGCCGAGCGTGCCGGCGTCTCGCTCGCCACTGCCTCCCGCGCGCTGGCCGGGCGCGACGGCGTGAGCGAGGAGGTGGCGGCGCGCATCCGGCAGATCTCCGAGGAGATGGGGTACGTCGCCAACCCGTACGCCCGCACTCTGGCCGGCGGGGCCAGCTCGACCGTGGGGCTGGTCGTGCACCAGGTCGACGACCCGTACTTCTCCGAGATCGCCGGCGGCGTCATCCGGGTCGCCGACGAGCAGGGCCTGCTCGTGCAGATCTGCCATTCCGGCCGCGACCCCGAGCACGAGCTGCGCCAGATCCGCCACCTCATCAACCAGCGGGTCCGCATCATCATCGTCGCCGGCTCGGGTTTCGCCGATGCCAGGCACGAGACGGCGGCCCGGGAAGAGCTTTCCGGTTTCGTACGCGGTGGCGGGCGCGTCGCGGTGATCGGGCGCCACACGCTGGGGGTCGACGCGGTGCTGCCGGACAACGAGGCCGGGGGGCTCGCCCTCGGGCGGCACCTGCTCGAACTGGGCCACCGGCGCATAGCGATCGCGTCGGGCAGCGCCGACCTGAACACCGTCGTCGACCGGATGGGCGGTGTCGCGCGCGCCGTGCGCGAAGCCGGCCTGTCGATGAGCGAGCTGCCGGTCGTGCACACCGACTTCACCCGGGACGGCGGGGTGGCCGCGACGGAGCAGATCCTCCGCGATCATCCGGAGACGACGGCGATCATCGCGCTGAACGACGCGATGGCCATCGGCGTGCTCTCGACGCTGCGGGCGCACGGCGTTCCCGTACCGGAAAGAATGTCGGTTGTCGGTTTCGACGACGTGTCCGTGGCGGCGGACCTCGCGCCCAGCCTCACCACCATCCGCCTGCCCATGACCGACATGGGCAAGATGGCGCTCGCGCTGGCCCTGCGGCCCGCGGCGGCCCGGCCCCGGCGCCGGTCGACCGGTCACACGCTGGTGGTCCGCGACTCGACCGGCCCCGCGCCATTTTCCTGATCCGTTCTAGTTTGCCCGCCTCCGCGCCGGGTAGCCGTTGCCTCGCAGCAACCGATGCGGAGGAGTGCCGACTGATGGACGCCAGCAAGCCCGTCAAGAAGATCAAGGATGCCGTGGAGAAGGTGACGACGCCCGGCGATCGCATCCCGGGCTCGCCGGGCAGCGGTACGCCGACGTTGGACGAGCCGACCACGCCCATCGAGCCCCTGCCGCCCAAGAGCGAGCAGGACGCGCCCGAAACCGTGACGCCGACCGGCGCCGCGACCGGTGCTCCCAAGATCAGCAAGAGCCAGCAGGGCGCCTACCTGACGACGTCGCAGGGTGCCCGCCTGCGCGACACCGACCACTCGCTCAAGGCCGGGCCGCGCGGGCCGATCCTGCTGCAGGACCACCACTTCCGCGAGAAGATCACGCACTTCGACCACGAGCGGATCCCGGAGCGGGTCGTGCATGCCCGGGGCGCCGGCGCGCACGGGCTCTTCACCGCGTACGGAACCGCTACTGACGTGACGAAGGCCGGGTTCCTGGCCAAGGGCAAACAGACCCAGGTCTTCGTACGCTTCTCGACCGTGCTCGGCTCGCGCGGCTCGGCCGACACCGTCCGCGACACGCGCGGTTTCGCCACGAAGTTCTACACTGACGAGGGCACCTTCGACCTGGTCGGCAACAACATCCCGGTGTTCTTCATCCAGGACGCCATCAAGTTCCCGGACATCATCCACGCCGGCAAGTGGCACCCCGACCGCGAGATCCCGCAGGCGCAGAGCGCGCACGACACGTTCTGGGACTTCGTCTCGCTGCACACCGAGGCCCAGCATCACACCATGTGGAACATGTCCGACCGGGGCATCCCCCGCTCGTACCGGCACATGGAGGGCTTCGGCGTCCACACGTTCCGGCTGATCAACGAGGCCGGCGCGACCGTGCTGGCCAAGTTCCACTGGAAGCCCAAGCTCGGCGTGCACTCCCTCGATTGGGAGGAGGCGCAGATCGCCGGCGGCGTCGACCCCGACTTCCACCGCCGCGACCTGTACGACTCGATCGAGGCCGGCGCGTTCCCCGAGTGGGAGCTGGGCCTGCAGGTCTTCCCCGACACCGAGGACGAGACGTTCGCCGGCATCGACCTGCTCGACCCGACCAAGATCGTCCCCGAGGAGCTCGCGCCGGTGCAGCCGGTCGGCAGGCTGGTGCTCAACGGGGTGCCGACCAACTTCCACGCCGAGGTCGAGCAGGTCGCGTTCCACCTCGGTCACCTGCCGCCCGGCATCGACGTGACCAACGACCCGCTGCTGCAGGGGCGGCTCTTCTCGTACGTCGACACGCAGCTCACCCGTCTGGGCGGGCCCAACTTCTCGCAGATCCCGATCAACCGCCCGCACGCTCCGGTCAACGACATGCTCCGCGACGGCCTGCACCAGCACGCCGTGCACGGCGGCGTCGCCCCGTACCGGCCGAACTCGCTGGACGGCGGCAACCCGTTCACGACGGACACCGGCTTCGTAGACATCCCCGTACGCGTGGCCGAGTCGACCAAGGTGCGGGAGAACCCGGTCTCGTTCGACGACCACTACAGCCAGGTGCGGCTGTTCTGGCGCAGCATGAGCCCGGTCGAGAAGGAGCACATCGTCCGGGCGTACACGTTCGAGCTGGCCAAGTGCTACGAGCAGGCCATCAAGGAACGTCAGGTGCAGTGCCTGGCCAACATCGACCCGGTGCTGTGCGAGCAGGTGGCCACCGGTCTCGGCCTGCCCGTGCCGGCGCCGACGGTCCCGTTCGACGCGGAGGTCGAGCCCAGCCCCGCGCTGTCGCAGATCGGCGGCGAGTGGCCGGCCGACGGCCGCCTGATCGGCATCGTCGTCGACCCGGCAGCCGGCCTGGACGGTGTCGACGAGGTCCGCACGGCCGTCTTCGCCGCCGGCATGGTCCCGCTGGTGATCGCCCCACACGGCGGCGTGGTCGACGGCGTCACGGTCCAGCGCACGTTCGCCACGGCCCGCTCCATCGAGTTCGACGCGATCCTGCTGGCCGGCGCGCCCGCTCCGGCCACCGACGCGCTGCCCGCCCGCGACGCCAAGGCCGGCGCGCCCTCCTCGCCCGCGGTCGACCCGCGGGTCACCCTGCTGATCGAGGAGGCCTGGCGCCACGCCAAGGCCATCGGCGCCTGGGGCGCGGGAGTCACGGTGCTCGAGCAGACCGGCCTGGCCGGCACGCCCGGCGTCATCGCCGCAGACTCCGCCGCCACCGCCCTGACGGAACTCCAGCCGCTGCTGGCCAAGCACCGCGTCTGGCAGCGCTTCCCGGCCACCGTGGCCTGACGCGCGAGTCAGAGACCGAGAACCGGCCTGCACTCGGCGACGCCCGACAGCTCGATGTCGGTGCGTCGCCGGGTCAGCCACTCCTCCCGGGTCATCCGCCAGCGGAACAGTTCGGCCGGCTCACCCCGGCGGGTGGCCCAGTCGGTGCCGTTGCGGGTGTAGCCGAGCGCCTCGGAAACCCGGTTGGACGCGTGATTGTCGGCGAACGCGTCGGTGCCGGCCTCGCGGGCACCGAACCCCTCGAAGGCGAGATGCAGGATCGCCGCCCGCGCCTCCTTGCCCAGCCCGCGGCCGCGGACGCCCGGCGCCAGCCACGAGAACGTCGTCACCGTGCCGACGGCGGCGAAGTCGCGGCCGACCAGGTCCTGCATGCCCAGCGGCTCGCCGTCGGCGCAGACCACGAAGTAGAGCCGCCAGAACTCGGCGCTGACCCTCGACCGCCCCGACCAGACCCGGCGCATCCAGCTCCACTCGCGGTCCGGGCTCTGCTCGTAGAGCGACATCGGATCGTCGAACGGCAACGGCTGCCCCTCGACGACCACGCCCGCCCGCACGACCGGCACCAGCCGTTCCAGCAGCTCATCGGTCGCAGCCGCGAGCGTGACCCGCGGGGTGCACACCCGCAGGTTCAGCGGCGGATAGGTCGACACCACAGGCGCACCGTACCGCTCCCCGGCGCCCCGCCCACCGGAGCTACTCGCCGTCGACGCCGCCGTTCCCGCCGGCGCCGTGAGCGTCCAGCTGCACCTCAAGTCCGGCGGCAACACGAGCACCGTGTGCTCCGACGACATCGCGGTGAACTGAGCCCTCCGCGGGGCACGGACAGAGCGGGAGATCAGGAAGACCGGGCTGCACCGTTCGTCACGGGCCTTCGCAGTCGTTGGCGACCGTGCCCGTCGCCCGGACCACTTCGCGGGCGGCCAGCCTCGTGCCCCGGCCGGCCAGGGCGTCCCACTCGGCGTCGCTGCCGTCGTAGGCGGTCTGGACGGCGTCGAGGTCGACGGACATCAGCTCGACCTCGTAGCGCTGGCCGTTGTCGCCGGGGAAGTACTGGTGACCGCGCCACGAGGCCAGGTTCCCGGGTTCTCGCCAGCCGAACACCTGCTGGACGTAGCGGTTCGGGTCGCCGTTGCTGAGGTTGCGGCTGGCCAGGATCAGCGTTCTGCCGTTGGCCAGCTTCGCCGTGCCGGTGAAGTAGGAGCAGTTCTTGACCGGGCTCCCGCCGGCGGGCGACGAAATGGTGCCGGTGGAGACGACTTGCGCCTTCGGCACTGCGGGTGGAGTGGTAGTGGTGCGCGCGGTGGTGGCGCGCTGCCGCGGCTGGCCGGGCGCGGACGTCCGGGGAACCGAGGTTGAGATCACCGGGGTTGGCGACGGTGGGGTCGACGGCGTCCCGGAGGTGCTTGCCGAAACCGGCGGGCCGCTGTTCGAGGCGACTGCCAGGGGTGTCGGTGGGGGGACTTCACCGGTCCGTTCCGGCGTGCGGTCCGGCAGATGGGGAACGGCCAGTGCGGCACCCGAAACCAGGAGGCCGGCGAGAGTCACGGCGGCGATCGTTGACCGCCGACGTCGCCTCGGCCTCATCGCCGCCCACCGCCCGACGGCGGTAACCGGCTGCGGGTCGGCGAGCGTCTCGGCGATCACCAGGGCGCCCTCGCCGGCGCCGAGGTGGCGCGGACGCTGGGGCGAGGGCCCCCGGCTCATCTGCGCGTAGACGTATTCGTAGAGCTCGTCGACGGTGATCCGCCCGTCGCCGTTGAGATCCGCGGCGCCGGTTGATATTCCGTCGACCACCGCCGCGGTGAAGTACGACGGCCGGTCGCCTCCTTGGTCCTCGAAGCTGCCTTCGGTCGCCCCGGATGCGGTCAGGACAGCCACTCCGCTGCTCCGGGGCAGATCCCGCACCAACGCCTCCACGCCAGGCCCGGGTGAGCGCATGCTCATCCCTTTGATGAAAGCGCCGCTGAAGCAGCAGTCGACCAGGACGACGGTGGCTTTCGACCGACTGGACTGCATGCGCTCGCGCACCCATTCCGCGGAGATCGCCGTCGAGCCGAGATAGTCGCATTCGGTATCGGTGAATGCGAAATACAGCTGCCCCTGCCGGTCCTGCACACCGTGACAGGAAAGGTAGAGCAGGTTCAGCGTGTCGGTCACCGAGGCGGCCTGGAAGAAGCCCTCGATTTCCCGCTGCGCCGTGCGGCTGGAGCAATCGATCTCGGTCTTCACGGTGTAGCGCTGATCGGTCAGCACCCGCCCCAGATCGTGGACGTCACGGCGCGGCGACCGCAGCTTCGCCAGTGACTCGTCCTTGAACGTGCAGCAGCCGAGCACCAGCGCGCGCCGCGCCGTCACTCGCTTTCCACGCGGCGCACGAAGGCGGTCACCAGCGCGTCCCGTTGCGCCTTGGTGACCCGCCCCTTGAACCGGTGACCGTCCACCTCGATCTCGACGTCGGACGGCTGCCGGCTCAACCACGACGACAGTACGGTCACCAGGCCCTCGAGCACGATCGGGGCGAGGGTGACCACCAGCGCGCCGACGGCGACCACCTCACCCGACTTGCTGCCGGCCGGGGCCGTACCGGTGGTGGCCGGGCGCACGTCGTCGACATCGGACTCGTCCAGAATGATCTTTTGCAGAGTCCGCGTCAGGTCGGACAAATTCTCGGCGTCGGCTGCCGGAAAGCGCACCAGAATCTCGGTGGTGATCATTTTCATGCATGGGCCAATTCGGTCGTGAGAACCCGATCAGGACGACAGCGACGCTAGCCGGGCCGGACGCGCAGAGCCTCAGCCTTCCGGCCGGACTTGGCCGGACGTCAACCCAACCGATCGCCTGTGGACCGTACCCGTCCTTCGGTCGATCGGCTCGGCCTTCAATACAACGGTTCCATCTACAGAGATCAGTAGCCGATTGCGGGCGACAAAAGAAGTGGCCCATTCCGGCGCTCCGGGATGGGCCACTTCCTGGTAGGAGGATCAGGGGGCCTCGGCTGCGTGGAGGGCCGCGACCTCCTCGTCGGTCAGGGCCTTGTTGTAGGCGTGGACCTGGTCGACCGCGCCGGACCAGTAGTCGGTCGGGTTGCCGGCGTACTTGGCCCGGCCGACCGACAGCGGGCCGGTGCTGATCACGTCGGGGCCGGCCGGGACGGCGGCGGCGCGCTTGCCGTCGACGTAGAGGCGGGCCTCGCCGGTGGCGTGGTCGCGGACGCCGACCAGGTGGTACCAGCGGTTCAGCTCGGGCGTGACCTCCTGGCGGGCCCGGTTGCCGCCGGGTGTGCTGAAGGCGAAGGCGCCCTGGCCGTACTGGAGGTAGAACGGGTTCTCGCGGGCCCGGCCGTCCTGGCTGACCGCGCTGGCGTAGTTGCCGGGCAGCTCGTCCAGCGTCACCCAGGCCGACACCGAATAGTCCTTGGTGGTGTCGAGGATCGGCGCCGCGGTGTCGGCCGAATCGCCGTCACCGTCGAACTTCAGGGCCGAGCCGCTCACGCCGTCCACCCAGGACGTGTCGCCGCCGAGTGTGAGGGACGCGCCGCCGCCGCTGTCGCGGGCGGTGGTTCCGCTGCCCTCGTCGAGGCTCCAGTCGCCGCGGCCGGGGAACGACGCGTCCGACGCCGCCTCGGCTCCGGCCTTGATGATGGCCGCGTTGATCTCGCGTACGGGACCGGGGTCGACCTTGATCTCCCGCCGGTCGTACGTCCAGAGGCCGTTGAGCTCGGTCTCCAGGTCGGTGATCTGCGTGTAGACCGAGCCGGACAGCTCGGCGCCGGCCGCCTCACGGTAGAACCGGTCGGTGTTGTCGACGTACTTGGCGGTCAGCGCGGCCTTGTCGGCGACCCCGCTGTAGATGACGGCCGGCGGGCCGGGCCACATGTGACCGGGGGTCCGCAGGGTGAAACCGCCGTGCTCGCCGTCCATCGCGATGCGCGTCGCGTCCGGGTACGGCGGGTCGTTGTTGACGTAGTCGTGGTGGTCGATCACCTCGCCCTTGCCGGAGTCGCCCTTGGAGGAGCAGCAGTTCACACCGCTGTGGGCGTTGAGGATCCGGGACGGGTCGGCCGCCTTCGTCTCCTCGGCGATGCGCCCGGTCGCGGCCCGGTCCCACTCGCCCCAGCCCTCGTTGAAGACGATCCAGCCGATGATCGACGGGAAGCTGTGCAGCTGCCTCATCATCTCGCGGCCCTGGCTGAGGAACGCCTCCTGACCGGCCGTGCTGTTGATGTCGGCCGACACGAAGTCCTGCCAGACCAGCAGGCCCAGTTCGTCGGCGTGCCGGTACCAGCGGGCCGACTCGACCTTGATGTGCTTGCGGACGGCGTTGAAGCCGAGCTTCTTCGTCTCCACCAGGTCGAACCGGAGCGCCGCGTCGCTGGGCTGGGTGTGCAGCCCGTCCGGCCAGAAGCCCTGGTCGAGCGTGGCCAGCGAGAAGATCGGCTTGCCGTTGAGCACCAGCTTGGGGAAGCCGCCGACGTTCTTCACCCCGACCGTACGCAGGCCGAAGTAGCTCCGCACGGAGTCGGTGTGGCCGAGCTTGACGTCGAGGTCGTAGAGATACGGGTCGTCCGGGCTCCACAGCCGCGGGTTGCTGACCTTCAGCGTGAGCGGCGAGTTGGCCGTGCCGCTCACTGTGCCGACCTTGCGGCGCCTCTTGTCGAACGCGGTCGCGGTGACCTTGGCGTTGGTGGCCGAATGGACAACCACGGTGGCCGAATTGAGCGTCGGAGTGATCGAAACCTGATCGATCGAGGCCGCGGCGACCGGTTCCAGCCAGACGGTCTGCCAGATGCCCGACGAGGGCTCGTACACGATGCCGCCCGGGTTGAGCGACTGCTTGCCCTTGGGCTGGTTCGGCCCGGTCACGTCGGTGACCGCGACGACGATCTCCTGCTGGCCGGTCCGTTTGAGCGCGTCGGTGATGTCGGCCGTGAAGGCGTTGTAACCGCCGGTGTGCTCGGTCACCAGCTTGCCGTTCACCCAGACCTTGGCCTGGTAGTCGACCGCGCCGAAGTTCAGCTTGACGCGCTTGTTCCGCCAGTTGCCCGGAACGGTCACGAGCTTGCGGTAGAACATGTGGTCCTCGCGCCGCTCGATGCCGGACAGCTGCGACTCGACCGGGAACGGCACGGTGATCTTCTCGGCCAGCTTCTTCCCGAAGACCGGCTGCTCGTCCGCCTCGGCCCCGGCGAATTCCCACGGCCCGTTCAGGTTGAGCCAGTCCTTGCGGACGAGTTGGGGCCGCGGATACTCCGGCAGCGGGTGCCTCTTGTCGACCCTGTCGCCCCACGGCGTGGTCAGCCGGTGCGCCGAGTTGTTGGCCGCCGAGCGGACGATCTGCGGAACGGCTTCACCGCCGACGACCAGCCCGCCGGTGCCGTCGTAGCTGACACGCACCTTCTGGTTCTTCTGCACCGTCGCGCCCAGCTTGACGACGATCTTCTTGCCGTACCGCCGGGCCGACGTGATGGGGAACGGGGTGGTGTCCACCTCGACCGTCGTTTTCTGAGCGAATTGGCCGAGTGTTGTCACGTGGGCGTCGAAGTCGGCGGTCAGCGTCGTGCCGGCCTTGTCGACCGCGAAGGCGACCGGGAACACCTGGAAGCCGTCGGGCGGGGTGAACGCCGACTCGGGCACGATCTGCTTGCTGATGCCGGCGCCGGCCCAGCGCAGGTAGAGGTTGGCGCCGCCGATGTCCTGGAACATCTCGATGCGTACGGTGTGGGCCTCCCCCGCCACCAGGCGCACCGGCGCGCTGGTCTGCTCGACGTCCCAGTCGCCGACCCAGTGGTCGATCACGGGCTGCTCGTCGAGGAAGAAGCGGAAGCCGTTGTCGCCGATCATCGAGAACGTGTAGTCGCCGGTGGCCGGGGCGGTGAGCTTGCCGGTCCAGCGGGCTGTGGTGTGCTCGGTGCGGCCGGTCAGCGATTCGAACGTGCCGACCAGGCCGGGCAGGTCGACGTTGGGATCGAGCGACACGCCGCCCAGCTCCGCGAAGTCGCGGGCGCCGGGGGCGGACATCCGGAAGTACTCACCCTTGAGACCGTGGACGGTCACCGCGGCCTGCGCGGGGGTGGGCACGACGAAGACGGACACAACCAGAAGGAGGGCTAGGAGCCAGGGACGCAGGGAAGATCGCGGCATCGAGTGTTTCCCTTCGATCAACGACGCGTTGCGACCACATTCAGGCATTTACATGCGTGATGTCAACAGAATGAAACAGGTATCGACATTTCCGCGAACCGGTGTGCCCGGACGGACCCCGGCCGCGCCCGGGAGTACGCTCCCGGTGTGATCGGGCTCGAGCTGCGCCGGGCGCGCCAGGCCCTCGGGTTCCCGCCGGTCGCCCAGGCCGACGACGACGGGCTGCTCGCGGTGGGTGGCGACCTCAGCCCCGAGCGCCTCCTGGTCGCGTACGCGAACGGAATTTTCCCCTGGCCCAGCAAGCGCACCCCGCTGTTGCCGTGGTTCTGCCCCAGCCCGCGTACGGTCCTGATCCCGGACCGGATCTCGGTGAGCCGCAGCGCCCGCAAGACGATGCGCCGTGCGCCGTTCACCATGACCTACGACCGGGCGTTCGCCGACGTGATCGCGGCCTGCGCCACTGTGCCGAGGCACGACGGCGGCACGTGGATCACGCCGGCCATGGTCGAGGGCTACACCCGCCTGCACGAGCTGGGCTTCGCGCACTCCGTCGAGGCGTGGAGCGGTGACAGGCTTGTCGGCGGCCTCTACGGGGTCTCGCTGGGCGCGGCCTTCTTCGGCGAGTCCATGTTCCGGCTCGAGTCCGAGGCCTCCAAGGTCGCCCTGCTCACGCTGCTCGACCAGCTGGCGGCCTGGAACTTCCACTTCGTCGACTGTCAGATGATGACCCCGCACGTCCGGCGCCTGGGCGCGGTCGACTGGGAGCTCGACGAGTTTCAGTCCGCGCTCGAGCGGGCGCTGGGCGTGGAGACCAGGCGAGGGCGCTGGTCGGCCCCGACCCGCGCCACCAGCACATAGGCGAACAGGATCACCTTGACGGCGACGCCGGCCGTACGCGGGTCGGCCGGAGTGATCGCATAGGCTCGGCGGGTGTTCGAGGACTCGCGGATCTGCCGCTGTGTCATCTGCCACGACTACGGCGATCGCGACGACTACGACGCGGCCGACGAGGGCGTGCTCGCCAACGTGCGGACGTTCGGGTGGAGCGTCACCGGCGTCCCGGCTGACCAGGACGGGCCGGGCTGGGCGTACACGATCGGGCGCTGGCACAGCCGGGGCGGCGCCGAGCTGGCCATGTTCGGGCTCGACCTGGACGTCATGCAGTCCTGCCTGAACATCCTCGGGAAGCGCGACGACCTCGCCGACGGCCAGGCCCACGAGGATGTCGTCAACGGCTACCCGGTGCGCCTGCGGGAGGTCGAACCGGACTGGTACCGGGCCTTCTTCGGCCAGGGCATCTGGTTCTACCGGCAGCCGCCGATTCCGTTCCTCGAGGTGGTCTGGCCGGACCGGGACGGCGCGTTCCCCTGGGACACCGGCAGTCTCGCCCAGCCCCACCTCTGGCTCCCGCCCGGCGAGCACACGCCGGGCGTCTGGACCCAGGACGTCTGACCGGTCCGGCCGTCCCGGTCGACAGCATCAGGGCGCGTACGCGGTCACCGTCGCCCCGGTCGTGCCGTACAGCCGCCCGTTGGCCACCATCGGCGCGCTCCGCAGGCCGGACGTTTTCGCCTCCAGCTTGATCGGGCTGCCCGTCCGCGCTTCGAACGCCGCCAGGGGACGGTCGGTATCCCGCCAGCCGTAAATCACGCCGCCACCGATCGCGAACGTGATCGGTGCGTCGTCGGTGAAGGTGGCCGTCCAGAGCCGGCGGCCGTCGCCCGCGTCGACGGCGATCAGTTCGTTGTCGAGGGTGTGCAGGTAGATCCGATTGCCGTCGGCGGCGAATCCGGTTGTCGCGCCGTGGCTGGGGAACGTCTCGAGGACGGCGCCGGTGGCCGCGCTGACGCTGCGGACGCGCCCGTCCGGGTCACATCGCATGTAGAACGTGGAACCGTCGGGCGACGCGCCGATCGGGGTGAAGCAGCCCGCGCCGGCCGGCCACACCGCCTTGCCCGTCGTCACGTCGACCGCGGTGGTCGTGTCGTCGCCGACCACGAGGATCCTTCCGCCCGCGGCGATGGTCTCGCCGCCGATCGATCCCACCCGGCCCATACCCGGGAACCGTCGGCGACGCGGTAGGCGCGGATGCCGTACTTGCTGATCGTCGCGTCCCACACGCTGCCGACCACGACGCCCTTGTCGACGAACAGGCCGTACATGGTCTCGGGGATCCGCTTGCGGTAGAGCTCCTTGCCGGTGGTCACGTCGTGGGCGGCCAGGAAGGTCTTGCCGGAACGGCAGTCGCGGGACTGGGCGATCAGCCTGGTCCCCACGATCGCGGCCAGGCTGATGTCCGTCTTCCTGCTGGTGGCGGGCGTCTGCCAGACCGGCGCGCCGGTGGTCGCGTCATAACCGCTGATCCGGTACGAGGCGGCGGTGACCAGCCGGTTCGCGCCGACCAGGGGCACGGCCGGGGCAGCGCAGGTCGCCGTCGCGAGCGGAACGTTCCAGCGCGGCTTCAGCTTGGCGGCGGTGGCCGGGGTCAGCCGGGTCTCGCCCGCGTTGTAGTGGTCGCCGGTCGCGTGGGCCGCGGCCTGTCCCCAGGCGTCGGGAGCCGTGGCGGAGGCCGGGACCGGAGCGGCGGTCGCGCTCATGGCGGCGACCACGACAACCGCCAGGTGACGACGTTTCACGGCAACTCCTCGGGACGGGCAAGAAGATCACCGTAGGGAGGAATGCCGCGTCCGGACGCGTGCCGGGCCAGGGGCTCACCCGGTCGAGCGACGGCCGGTCAGGGATGCGGCGGGAGCTGGGCGGCGAGGAACTTCGGGGCCATCTCGCAGTAGCTGTCGGTGAGGAGCTCGGCGATCTCGGCCCAGTCGGTGTGGTCGCCCAGAACGACGCCGGCGACGTTGTGCCCCCAGCCCGCGCGGAAGAACGGGAAACCGCTGCAGGTCAGGCCGAGCAGGTCGTCGACCGGCACGCGGAAGGTCATCAGGGTGGGCTGGTCGCCGGCGTGCCGGGGGTAATCCAGCTGACGGTCCGGATCGGCCGTGTAGACGTGGGCGACCGTGCGCTGACGGATCCGCCAGCGCACGCCGATCCAAGCGGGTTCCTCGTACGTCTGCGGCAGACCCTGGCAGATCGCTCGCAGCCGACGCAGGACGTCCGGGCGCACATCTCCGGGAGCGGACATGGGCCGACAGTATCGGGAGGGTCCGACATTGAACGCGGTCCGACGGGGAGGCGAGCCGGGTCGCGCCGCCCCCGAAGCTCACCGAGCCGCGATGCGACGGGCCACCTTGCGGGCCTCGATCCCGGCCTGGCGCAGCATGCCGCCCAGGTTGACGTCGTAGCCGGTGAACCAGAGGCCGGGGCGGGCGGGGGCGCCGCCGTGGACGTGCGGCACGCCCGTGCCGTCGAACAGGGACGGGTCCTCGAACAGCTCGCGCAGGCCGGAACCGTAGCCGGTGGCGGCGATGAGGACGTCGGGCTCGACGGAGGAGCCGTCGGCCAGCCGCACCGAGGATGCCGTGAAGCCCTGCACGGCGGCCACCGGGCGGACCCGGCGGGCCATCACGTCACGGACGATGCCGACGTCCTGCAGCGGCACGTAGCGGCCGGCGAGGTGGCGGGTCATCAGGCCCTGGGCGGGGCGGTCGACGCCGTACGGGCGCAGGTCCGGCACCTCGAGGCGGGCTGTCACGGTGGCCAGCGGGTCGAAGAGCCGCGCCGGGAGCCGGCCCAGCAGGATGCCGTTCATCTGGGCCGGCCAGCCCGCCACCGCGCGGCGCACGATGTGCGGCGGGGTGCGGATCGCGATGGTCACCGAGGCCGCCCCGCCCTCGGCCAGGTCGGTGGCGATCTCGGCGCCGCTGTTGCCGACGCCGGCCACCAGCGCGTGCTTGCCCCGGAACGGTTCGGCGTTGCGGTACTGCGACGAGTGCACCAGCGTGCCCGCCCACTGGTCGCGGCCCGGCCAATCCGGCACCGCCGGCGTGTGGAGGTAACCGGTGGCGACCACGAGGGTCCTCGTGGTGTGGTCGCCACCGCCTTCCAGCTCGAGCGACCAGCCGCCGTCGATCGGCGCGATCCGCCGGGCCGTCGTGCCGGTCCGCACGTCCAGGGCGAATTTCCCGGCGTACGCCTCCAGATAGCGCACCAGGTCGTCCCGCTTCACCCACCGCCCGTATCCGCGCGGGATCGGCATGCCGGGCAGCCCCGACAGCCGGCGGGTGGTGTGCAGGCGCAACCGGTCGTAGCGGCCGCGCCAGCTGGTGGCCACCCCCGGCCCCCGCTCGAGGATGACGCTGTCCACGCCGCGGGCCTTGAGCTGGGCCGCCACGGCCAGACCAGCCGCGCCGGCCCCGAGCACTGTCACGTTCCGCACGCGATGCAGCCTAGGGCTCGGCGCCCGCGGTGGAAACACGAAAGTTTTTAGGATTCCGCGTCGACGGTGAAGACCTGGGCCTGCTCGGGCGTCAGCAACGGAGCCGGCAGGCCCACTTCGGTGAGCAGGCGGCCGGGCAGTGTCACTTCGCCCACGGCCAGCCACGGGGGCGGTGCGTCCTGGAGCGCCCGCGGCGGGGAGCCCAGCACGAGCGGTCGTACGGTGTAGCGCCGTACCGGATCAAGGCCCGGAAACCGTACCGGCGGAGGAACGGCCTCGCCCGCCGCGCGCAATCTGACCAGGGCATAGAGGGCCGACCGCCGATCGGGGGCGACAACGCCGTGCACCAGGGCGGCCGGGTCGTCGCCGTCGGAGCGGACCAGCGTGCCACCGTGCAGCAACGCGCGCCGCTGCTTGTACTCGGCGACCCAGGCGGCGATCACCGCGCGGTCGGCCGGCGGCGCGGTGGTCAGGTCCCACTCGATGCCGGCGTGGCCGAACAGGGAGGTGGCCAGGCGGAAGCTCAGATCGCCGCGGCGGCCCGTGATGTGGGCGGTCGGCGCGCCGACATGGGAGCCCAGCAGTTCGGGCGGCATCAGCACGCTCGTCCAGCGCTGGATCTGCTGCCGTTCCAGGGCGTCGTTGGTGTCGGACGTCCAGAAACGGTCGACGTGGTCGAGGATGCCGAGGTCGATCCGGGCCCCGCCGGAGGCACAGCTCTCGATCTCGACGTCGGGGAAGCGCTGCTTCACCGCGGCCAGCAGGCGGTAGAGCGCGGTCGTCTGGCGGTGGGCCGAGCCTTCCTCGAGCAGGTCGCGGTTGTGGTCCCACTTGACGAAGGCGATCGGGTACTCGGCCAGCAGCGCCGCGATGCTGTCGAGCACGTGTGAATATGCCGCCGGCACCGACAGGTCGAGCACCAGCTGATGCCGCCAGGTCGCCGCGTCCGCGCCGCCCAGGATCCAATCGGGATGCTCGCGCGCCGTCGCCGAGTCGGGCGAGACCATCTCGGGCTCCAGCCACAGCCCGAACTCCATTCCGCGCGAACGGACAGCATCGATCAGCGGCGTCAGACCGTTCGGCCAGCGGACCGGGTCGACCGTCCAGTCGCCGAGTGCGCGCCGATCGTCCGTTCGGCCGGTGAACCAGCCGTCATCGAGCACAAAACGCTCAACACCGGCCGCCGCGGCGGCCGAAACGAGCGGCATCAGACGCTCGAGTGACTGATCGAAGTAGACCGCTTCCCAGGTGTTGAGCACCATCGGCCGCGGTTTCGCGGGCGCGCGCCGCGAGCGGATCCATTCGTGCAAACGCGCGGACAGTCCATCGATGCCGTCCGGCGACCAGACGGCGATCGTCCACGGCGACGCGTACGACTCGCCGGGCGCCAGCCGCACCTCGCCGGGCGCGAGCAACTCCCCCGCGCCGAGCACCGTCGGCCCGAGCGTCGACCGTTCCGCCCACAACTGCTTGTCGCCACTCCAGGCCAGGTGGGTGGCCCACACTTCGCCGTCGCGGAACGAGAACCCGGGCACGCCGAGCATCATCAGGAACGGGTCGTCGTGGCCGGGGCGGCCGTGGCGGGTCTCGCGGCTCCAGATCCCGTTGCGCAGCGTCGTGCGTTGCGGTTTCCGCTCGTACGCCCACAGTCCGGCGAAATCGAGCACCTCCGAGGCTCGCGACGGCACCGGCAGGACCATGGCGATCCAACCGAGGTCATAAGCCGTACGCCCGGTGTTGTCGAGCCGGTGCCGCAGGCGCAGGACGCCCTGAGCGCTCAGCTCGATCTCGAGGGCCAGCAGCAGCCCCTCAGCGGCCAGCGTGACCAGCACCGAGGCGGGTGACGGCCGGGACACCTCGGTCAGGCGCCACCGCGGCCGGCCGGGGCCGGCGAACGCGGGCCGGCCGCTCCAGCCGTCCCCCAGCGTGGGCAGCAGGGACAGCCGGGGCGGGGTGTCGAGCGAGCTGGGCGGCACGGCGGCCGCCGCGGACGAGGCGAGCGCAGCCAGGTCGGCGTCGCCGAGGTCGCCGAGCGCGGCCCCCCAGTGCAACACCGAGGGCGGCTGCGGGCCGCGGGCGTCCAGCAGGAAGCTGGCGCCCGCGGCCTGCAGGTGGATCAACAACGCGTGTTACTCCTTGACCGGGATGGCCTGGGACTTGAGGGTCTCGATGGTCGACTTCTGGGTCACGGCGAGGGCCTCCTCGAGGGTGCCCGAGCCGGACACCGCCGCCTTGAAGCCGTCCGAGGCGTTCGCGTACGTCGAGGTCATCGTCGGCCCCCAGGTGAAGTCGGGCGTGACCTTGCCGGCCGCCTCGGCGAAGACCTCGTAGATCTTCTGGTCACCATAGAACTCGACCGGGTTGGCCAGGTACGAATACTTGGTTCCGGCCGTGGTGGCCGGGTAGAGCTGCGCTTCCTTGTTGAGCAGGGCGAGCGCTTCCTCACTGGTGTTCAGCCACAGAGCGAACTGCGCGGCTTCGTACGGGTGCTTGGAGCTCTTGAAGACGGCGGTCGCCGAGCCACCCCAGTTGCCGGCGACGTCCTCGCCCGCGCTCCACTGCGGCATCGGCGCGACCCGCCACTTGCCGGCCGTCTTGGGCGCGCCACTCATGATCGAGTTGGCGCCCCACACCGCCGACACCCAGGTCCAGGCCGAGCTCGAGTTGTAGGCGTTGTCCCACTCGGTGGTCCACGGCGGGACGGTCGAGACGAGCTTCTTGCTGATCAGGTTCTGCCAGTAGTCGGCGACCTTCTTCGTCTTGTCGTCGGTCAGGTTGACCGTCCACTGCTGTCCGTCGTTGGCGAACCAGCGGCCACCGGCCTGCCAGGCGAAGCCCGCGAACTGGTTGATGTCGCTCTGCGAGAAGTTGGTGATGTAGCCGCCGGCCGCCTTCACCTTCTCGGCCGCCGCCGCGTACTCGTCCCAGGTCTTGGGGACGGCGATGTTGTTCTTCTCGAACAGGTCGGCCCGGTAGAACAGCGCCATCGGGCCCGAGTCCTGCGGGATGCCCCAGGCCGACTTCTCGTCGCCGAAGCTGACCTGGTTCCAGGTCCACGGGATGAACTGGTCCTTGGCCTTGGCCACGATGTCGCAGGACGCGACGTCGAACAGGCCGTCCTGGACGCGGAAGCTGGGCAGGGCGTCGTACTCGATGTGGCCTAGGTCGGGGGTGTTGCCGGCCTTGAGCTGGTTGAAGAAGTTCTGGTAGGTGCCGCCGTTGCCGTTCGGGCCGGTCTGCACCTTGACCTGGATGTTCGGGTTCTTGTCGTTCCAGACCTTCACCACGTTCTCGATCCCGGGGATCCAGGTGGTGTAGGTGATGGTGACGGGGCCCGACGACGGGGCGCACGAGGCGGCGGACGCGGTGCCGCCGGACTCGTCGTCGCCGCCGGACCCGCAGGCTGTCAGGGCGAGCGCGGAGACCAGCAAGGCGCTGGCCGCGCGGAATGCAGTGCGCATGGCGATTTCCTTAGTGGGGTGAGACTTCCTGGGAAGGGGTGCTACTTGACGGCGCCGGCGCCGAGGCCGTTGCGCCAGAACCGCTGGAGGAAGAGGAACGCGATCACGAGCGGCGTGATCGAGAGCAGGGCGCCGATGATCACCAGTCCGCGTAGCTCGGGGATCTGGTTGACCTGGGTGTTCCAGGAGTAGAGGCCGAGCGTCACCGGGAACAGCCGCTCGTCGCCGAGCATGATCAGCGGCAGCAGGAAGTTGTTCCAGACGGCGACGAAGTGGAACAGGAAGATCGTGACCAGGGCGGGGAACATCAGCCGGGTGGCCACCTTGAAGAACGTGCGCACCTCGCCCGAGCCGTCGATCCGGGCCGCCTCGAGCAACTCGTCGGGAACGCTCGCGGTGGCGTAGATCCGGGCCAGATAGACCCCGAACGGGTTGACCAGGCTGGGCAGGAAGACCGACCAGAACGTGTTGGTGGCGTCGACCTTGCTGAACAGCAGGAACAGCGGCAGCGCGAGCGCGGTGGCCGGCACGAGCACGCCGCTGAGCACCACGTTGAAGATCAGCTCCCGGCCCCGGAACCGGTACTTGGCCAGCGCGTAGCCGCACATGGCAGCCAGCACGGTGCCGATCAGGGCGGCGCCGCCGGTGTAGAGGACGCTGTTGAGCATCCAGCGCAGGAACACGCCGTCGCGGTAGGCGAACAGGTCCCCGATGTTGGCGAACAGGTCGAAGTCGGCGAACCAGAGCGGGTTGGTGCTGGTGAACTGCTCGGAGCTCTTGCTGGCCCCGACGAACAGCCACCAGATGGGCGTCAGGAAATAGACCGTGCAGACGGCCATGACGAGAGTGGCCGCCGTCCGGGAGAGCAGACTCTCCCGGATTTTGGTGCCGGCCGGTGCGGCGACGCTCACTGGGCCCCCTTGCGCTGGGTGAACTTGGCGGCGCTGGGCCCCATGCGCTGGGTGAACCTGGCGACGCTCACTAGGCCTTCTTGCGCTGGGTGACGCTCGCTGGGCCCCTTGCGCTGGACGAACTTGGCGACGCTCACTGGGCGGCCCCCTTGCGCTGGGTGAACTTGAGGAAGGCGAACGAGAGGACGAACGTCGCCAGGGCCAGCACGACCGAGAACGCGGCGGCCAGGTTGAAGTTCGGGATGGACGACGTCGAATAGACGGTCAGGTTGGGCGTATAGGTGCTCGAGACCGCCGAGCTGAAGCTGCGGAAGACCTGCGGCTCGGCCAGCAGCTGGAGCGTTCCGATGATCGAGAAGACGGTGGTCAGCACGATGGCCGGCATGACCAACGGGATCTTGATCGACCAGGCGATGCGGACCGGGCCGGCGCCGTCGAGCCGCGCCGCTTCGTACACCTCGGCCGGGATGGCCAGCAGCGAGGAATAGATGATCAACATGTTGTAGCCGACGTAGACCCAGGTCACGACGTTGGCCATGGCCCACAGCACGAAGTCGGCGGAGAGGAGATCGACCACGCTGGTGATCGACTTGAGCGGGGACAGATTGGGCGAGTAGAGAAAGCCCCACATGATCGCGGCGATGACACCCGGGACGGCGTACGGCACGAAGAAGGCGAGCCGGAAGAAGCGGCGCCCCTTGACCAGGCCCGAGTCGAGCAGCAGGGCCAGCAGCAGGGCCAGGCCCAGCATGACCGGCACCTGCACGACGCCGAAGAGCAGGACGCGCCCGATCGACGTCCAGAACGGCCCGTCCTCGAAGACCCGCTGGTACTGCACGAGACCCCCGAAGACCTCGCGGGCGGGCCCGAAGGTGCCGGTGCGCTCGACCGTGTAGAGGGACTGCACGATCGCGTACCCGATGGGCACCAGATAGAACAGGATGAAGAGCAGCCCGAACGGGACTACGAAGAAGGGCACAGCCCGGCCGTACCGGACGGCTCGGCCTGGTGTGGGGGGTGTTCCGCTGCCCTCAGGCACGTCGACGGTGGTCACTGTCTGTGTCATGGTCACGCCTCCTCCCGTACGACCCGGACCGCGCCCCCGGGCACGGTGACCGAGCTGGTGATCGGCTGGCCGGTCACCAGCTCGTGACCGGTGATCGGATGTTCGATGTCCTTGCTCCCGTGGTTGACCACAAAGACGAAGCGCCCCCGCCGCACAACCTCGACCTGCGCGTGAGCGCCCCGGACATCCCCATGAGCGACCCGGCCGCCCCCGTGAGCGACCCGGCCATCCGCGTGAGCGACCCGGCCACCCGCGTAAGCGACCCGGGCGTCGGGCTCAGCGACTGCGGTGCCCGATTGGAAGTCGGGGGCGCCGATTGCGCGTTCGAGGACGTCGCTCAGGGCGGGGGTGTCCAGGGCGGTGGACACGTACCAGGCCTCGCCGGCGCCGAACGCGTTGCGGGTCACGGCGGGGCGGCCGTCGGCGTACGCCAGCTCCGTCTTGGCCGTGGTCAGCCTCAGACGCTCGGTCCAGAGGGTGGCCCGGCCGCCGTCGGCCAGGGGGACCGAGGTGCCGGGCAGCAGCGGAGCGAACTCCTCGCTGACCACGCCGAGCAGCTCCCGGAAGGCGCCGGGATAGCCACCGAGGCGTACCCGATCGTCGGGGTCGACGATGCCGCTGTAAAACGTGATGACCGCGCGGCCGCCGCCCTCGACGTAATCGGCGACCGTGGCCGCCTCCTGGTCGGAGACCATGTGGAGGCAGGGGACGACGACCGCGCGGTAGCGGCTGAGGTCTGCGCCCGGCGCGACGATGTCGGTGGTGACGCCGAGTTCGCGCAGCGCGGCGTAGGCGGCGTGCACCTGATCGAGGTAGCGCAGGTCCTGCGAGGGGCGGGCCTCGGTGTCGGTCGCCCACCAGGATTCCCAGCTGAAGATGAGCGCAGTGTCCGCCTCGACGGTCGTACCGCCGACTTCGCTCAGTTTCTTGAGCGTTGCCGACAACTCGAGCACTTCGCGCCAGACCGCGGCGTCCACGCCGGCGTGCGGAACGATCGCCGAGTGGAACTTCTCGGCGCCCTGGGCCGAGGCCCGCCACTGGAAGAAGCAGATCGCGTCGGCGCCTCGGGCCACGTGGGTGAGCGCGTTGCGCACCAGCTGGCCCGGCTCCTTGGCCAGGTTGTAGGGCTGCCAGTTGACGGCGCCGGTCGAGGTCTCCATGAGGATCCACGGGCGGCCGCCGGCCAGGCCGCGGGTGAGGTCGGCGGCGAAGGACAGCTCGGCCACCGGGTCGGCCAGCCGGTGGTCGAGGTAGTGGTCGTTGGCGACCACGTCCATGTCCGCGGCCCACGACCAGTAGTTCTGGTTGCGGATGTGCGCGGTCACCATGAAGTTCGTGGTGACGTTCCTGTCCGAATGCCGGCGGATCACGGACGCCTCGGCCCGGTAGTGAGCGAGCAGCTCGTCCGAGGAGAAGCGCTGGAAGTCGACCAGCTGAGCCGGGTTGCGCACCGACAGCGCCGTGCGGGGCGGGTGCACCTCGTCGAAGCTCCCGTAGCGCTGGCTCCAGAACGCGGTGCCCCAGGCCTTGTTGAGCGCCTCGACCGTTCCGTACCGCGTCTCGAGCCACACCCGGAACGCGTCGGCGCTCGCCTGGCAGTAGCAGAGGGCGTTGTGGCAGCCGAGCTCGTTGGAGACGTGCCAGAGGTCGAGTGCCGGGTGCTGCCCGTAGCGCTGGGCGACCTGCTCGACGAGGCGCAGGGCGTGCTCGCGGAACACGGGCGAGCTGGGACACCAGGCCTGCCGGCCGCCCGGGAAGCGGGTAGTGCCGTCGACGGCGACGGGCAGCACCTCGGGGTGCCGCCGGGTCAGCCACGGCGGCGCGGAGGAGGTGCCGGTGCCGAGGTTGAGCTTGATGCCGGCCGCGTGCAGGAGCTCGACGATCTCGTCGAGCGCGGCGAAGTCGTACTCCCCCGCCCGCGGCTCTATCTGCGACCACCCGAACACGTTGATCGCCACGAGATCGACGCCGGCCTCCCGCATGAGGGCCATGTCCTCACGCCAGACCTCAGGCGACCACTGCTCGTAGTTGTAGTCGCAGCCCAGCCGCAGCATCCTCGTGATCCCTTCGTGTGTGCACGTGCACACATTTCGCCGCGAGCAATCGCCGATGACGATTGTGTGAACGGGCACACACTAGGACTGGGCTGCTCCGGGGGTCAATAGCGAGATTTCGCGACCGCCGCTCGGCACCCTTGTTCCTTGGCCATGAGCGGGTCGGATTGGCAATGAGCGGGTCGGGTCACGACTACTTCTCGGAGCACCGCTCGACTACTTCTCGGAGCACCGCTCGACGACTTCTCGGGGCACCGCTCGGCGCTTGCGAGCGGCGCCCGCGAGCCGGGCATCGACATCGAGGCCGCGCTGCTTGAGGTCGCCGGGTTGTCGAGCGACGTCGACCACTTCGGGACAGGATCGATGCGGAAGCTGACCACGCGGGGCCGGGAGCGACACTGCGCCCCGCCGGCGGCGTCAGCAGGGGCGATGGCCGTACAGTGTTGGCCGTGACCGGGCCCAGGAAAACGCGCCGCGCCACTGTGCATGACGTGGCTGCGGCGGCGGGCGTTTCGCGAGGGACGGTCAATCGGGTACTCAACGGCGGGTATGTGTCGGCCGACGCGCGTACGGCCATCGAGGCCGCCATCGCCGAGGTGGGCTATGTGCCCAACCGGGCGGCCAGCATGCTGGCCCGGCAGCGGTCGCAAGCCGTGGGATTCCTCGCGTTGGAGCCGCATTCGCTGTTGCTGGAGGATCCGAACATCGGGGCGATCATGCTGGGGGCCAACTCGGCGTTGTCGCTGGCCGACCATCAGATGGTGAGCCTGGTCATCGACTCCGACCGGGACATGCAGCGGGTCGGGCGGTATCTGAGCGGCGGGTTCGTCGACGGGGCGATCATCGTGTCGGCCCGGTCGCACGACCCGATCATCCGGCTGATCGGGGAGATCGGGCTGCCGACCACCTTTGTGGGCCACCCGCCCGATCTGGCGCGGGACATGCCGTACGTGGGGATCGACAACGCCGGGTCGGCGCTGGCCATCACGCGGCGGCTGATGGCGACGGGACGGACCCGGATCGGCATGATCGCGGCGGCGCTCGACCGCGACTCGGGGGCCGACCGGCTCACCGGGTTCAAGCAGGCGCTGGGCGAGCGGTTCGACCCGGGGCTGGTGGCCGACGTGCCGCTCTACGACTACACGTACGGCGTGAAGGGTATGCGGGCGCTGCTCGACCGGGAGCCGGCGATCGACGGGGTGTTCGCGGCGTCCGACGCGGTGGCGGCCGGGGCGCTCGAGGCGCTGCGCGAGGCCGGGCGGCGGGTGCCCGAGGACGTCGGGCTGGTCGGCTTCGACGACAGCTCGTGGGCGCTGCGCACCCAGCCACCGCTGTCCACCGTGCACCAGCCGGCCCGCGAGGTGGGCCGCACCGCCGCCGAACTGGTGCTGCGCCAGATCGCCGGGGCCGAGCCGGTCGAGCTGAGCGTCGTGCTCGACTCCCCCGTCGTCTGGCGCCACTCCGCCTGACGCCCAACCCCGAACCCCGAACCCCGAACGCACTACGCCCGAACGTTCAACGCCCGAACAGTCAACGCGCGAACAATCAACGCCCGAACGCTCAACGCCCGAACAGTCAACGCGCGAACAAT
>NZ_JAMQOL010000090.1:0-26310 GCF_023717965.1 Paractinoplanes hotanensis
CGGGAGCCGGGCTTCCACGGGCCACCACCAGACGAAATCTGGACCGCGCCTCGCTCCCACCCCAACTACGAAACAGAACCTAGAGGGACTTGGGCTTGTAGGCCCAGTGCCAGTTCTCCCGGGGCACGTTCATCTCGAAGCCGTACTTCTCGCCGTTCTGCTTCATCCAGGCGAGCGCCTTGGAGTTGAGGTCGAGGTCGGTGGCCATGCCCCAGCCGTGCTCGCTGGTGCCGGGCTTGGCCGCCAGCCCGCCCTGGGAGTACAGACCCTTACGCCGTACGAGATCGACCTGCTCCGCGTACGGGCGGTAGGAGTCGGTGATGCCGATGTGCACGCCGTCCTTCTTGGCGTCGCCGATCATCTGGTTGAGCGACTGGGCGGCCGGCGCCCACAGTTTGTGCCGGGTGTTGCCGACCTGTTCCAGCGCGCTGGCCGGGATCCGCCCGTTGCCGTAGCCGGCGAGGTCGGTCGGGATGCCCTTGCTGTTCAACGAGTACGACTTGTTCGACGTGGAGGTCTGCGCGACGGCGTCCTCCAGCGCGTTGGCGAAGGTGCCGCCCTCCGCACCCGATGCCGGTTTCACCCCCTGCTGCTGAACGTTCCGTCCGGCCTGTTGCGTCTGCAGCGCGATCATGCGGCTCTGAATGTCCGCGATCCGCGAGCCCATTCTCTCGATCCCCACGAACTCCTGTTCGGCACCGGCCCGGAAACCTGAGGCCCTACGAGAGATTCACCGGCTCGCGGCGTTCGGCGCCCTCGAGGCGGTGGGCCAGGTCGAGCTCGACCTCCGAGGTCTGGTTGCGGCGGTTGGGCAGCATGTTGGTGACCAGCACGATCAGCGCGCCGATACCGGCGTAGAGGGCAAGCACGATCAGGTGCCGGTTGATCTCGGCCGCCGGGAAGTACAGGTTGTCGCGTACGGCCTGGACCCCGGCCCCGGTGGGCAGGTTCACGCCGAGGATCCGGCCGAAGTCGGGCAGGAACTCGGGCAGGATGCTGGCCCCGGAGATCACCGTGCCCAGCGTGAAGTACAGCGCGCCGACCACCGCCCCGGGCGAGCCGAAGATCGCCACCGCGCCGGCCGTGGACGCGGTGATGGCCAGCGAGATGAGCGAGAAGATGGCGAGCATCTCGCCGCGATCGGCCGTGACACCCACCCCGAACCAGCCCATCGACCACAGCACCACCGCGGCCGAGGCGACGGCGTAGACGATCAGCGTGCTGACGTGGGCGATGCCGCGGCGCCAGGAGCGGCGGGTGCGCGGGATGAGGCGCCCGAGGCCCATCGAGGCGACCGTGCCACCGAGCGCGAGGGCCTGCGTGAGGAAGCCGAGCGAGACGCCGTTGACGTCGTCGTCGGGCAGCGGCACGACGTCGGTGATCGGCGGCGGCGCGTTGAGAGCCTGCGCCCGGGCGACGGAGATGCGGTCGCCGCTGCGGGCCAGCTGAGCCAGGGTCGCTGCGGTCCGCTGCTGCACGACCGAGGTGAAGGTGGTGCGCAGCAGGTTCGCGGCGGGCGGGCCGGCAGCCGAGGCGACGTAGAGGTGGGGCCGGGCGCCGGTGATGTCGACACCGCCGTACACGTCCCGGCGTTTGATGGCGATCTCGAGGTCGTCGGCCGTGGCGTAGTCGGTGACCCGGAAGACGCCCCGCTCGGTGAGCAGGCTCGCCACCTCGGCGCGGCCGCCCGGCGGCGCCACCAGCCCGACCGGCACGTCGCGCGGCTGCGCCTTGTGCCCCATGCCGAGGTAATAGGCGGTCAGGCCGAGCTGGACGAGCACACCGATCACGCACACGGCCAGCGCGAACCGCCGGAACCGCAGCACCGACTCGGCTGGCTGTTGCTGTGTCACTCTTGCAGCTTTACGGACGAAAAGCATTCATGGGACCGTTTCGGTCTAACCGACCTTCTCGTCGATGAGGGTGAGAAGGGCCCGGGCCGCGGCGCTGGGCCGGCGCACAGCGGAGAAGGCCACCCCCAGCGGCCACTCCAGGTCGGCGTCGGCCACGCTCTTGATCACCAGGCCCGTACGGTCGTCGGGCACCACGAACGGCGGCAGGATGGCCACCCCGAGGCCCTCGCGGACGAAGCTGGCGCCGGTGGCGATGTCGGTGACCTCGATCGCCACGTGGCGCTGCACGCCGGCGTCGGTGAACGCCTTGTCGACGACCGTCCGGTTGCCGTAGCCGGAGGGAAAGTCGACGAACGGCTCCCCGCCCAGGTCAGCCATCCGCACCTCGTCCGCGCCGGCCAGCCGGTGGCCCGCGGGCAGCACCAGTTCGAGCCGGCGGCTGCCCAGCGGCCGCACCCGGATGCCGGCCGGCGGCCGCCCCGGGGCCGAGACGAAGGTCAGGTCGAGCGTGCCGTCGGCCAGCCAGTCGAGCAGGCCGACCGAGCCCCGCGGCGAGACGTGCAGCCGCAGGCCGACATTCGGGTGCTCGCGGTGGAACGCGCCGAGCAGGGCCGGCACGTCGATGAGGCCGACCGAGATGAGCGTGCCGATGCGGACCGTGCCGCGCAGGCCGCCGCGCACCTCGTCGACGGCGTCCCGGGCGTCGCGAACGGCGTCGAGCGCGGCCCGGGCCCGGGGCAGCAGCGCCTCGCCGGCGTCGGTCAGCTCGACCCGCTTGGAGGTGCGGTCGAGCAGCCGGGCGCCGAGCTCGCGCTCCATCGCCTTGATCACGGCGGAGACGCCGGACTGCACGACGTGCAGGCGGGCCGCGGCCCGGGTGAAGTTGCGTTCCTCGGCGACGGCGACGAAGTACTCGAAGTGGCGGAGCTCCAGCATGAATCGTGATTGTAGTCAGCATCAATCATCGTTGGTGTTGATGCTCGGTCGGCGCAGTCTCATGCCATGACCGTCTTGACCCAGCACCGCCCCGCTCCGGTCGCGAGCGACTCGCCACGGCACGGCCGGGGGTTCTGGCTGATCGCCGCCGTCTATCTCGTCGCGCTCGCCTTCTCGACGGCGCCGACCCCGCTCTACCCGATCTACCAGCGCGTGGACGGCTTCTCCGGGTTCACCGTCACGGTCGTCTTCGCGGTCTACGCGATCGGCGTGATCATCAGCCTGCTGCTCGCCGGGCACGTCTCGGACTGGACCGGGCGGCGGCGGGTGCTCCTGGTCGCGCTCGGGCTGGAGATCCTCGCGGGCGTGGTGTTCCTCACCTGGACGGCGCTGCCCGGCTTGATCGTCGCCCGGCTCCTCACCGGCCTGGGCGTCGGCCTGCTCGCCGCCACCGCCACGGCGTACCTGCTCGAACTGCACCGGGCACACCGTCCCGAGGCAACCGGCACCCGCTTCGAGGTCGTGTCGTCGGCCGCCAACCTGGGCGGTCTCGGCGCGGGCACCCTCGTCGCCGGCGCCCTGGCCCAGTTCGTCGCCTCTCCCCTGCGTACGCCGTACGTCGTCTTTCTGATCCTGCTGACCCTCAGCGTCGTCGCCGTGGCCGTCGCGCCCGAGACAGTGACCGCGCCGGCCACCCGGCCGAAGTACCGGCCGCAGGGCGTGAAGATCGCCGGAAACCGCCGGACCGTGGTGGTCGCCACCACCTCCGCCTTCGCCGCGTTCGCCGTGTTCGGCCTGTTCACCTCGCTCGCGCCCAGCTTCGTGGCCGGCACGCTGCACCACCCGAGCCGCCTGCTGGCCGGCGTCACCGTCTTCGTCGTGTTCGGCGCGGGCGCCGCCAGCCAGGCCGTCAGCGGCCGGCTGGCCCCGCGCACCCGGTTCGTCAGCGGCCTCGCCGCGCAGGCTGCGGGCCTGGTCACGCTCGCGACCGGCATGCAGGCGGCATCGCTCCCGCTCTTCCTGATCGGCGGCGCGGTCGCCGGCGCGGGCGCGGGCATCCTGTTCAAGTCGGCGGTCGGCACGATCGCCGCCGGCGCCCCCGCCCACCAGCGCGGCGAGAGCCTGGCCGGGCTCTTCCTGATCGCCTACCTGGGTCTGGTCGGCCCGGTGCTCGGAATGGGCCTGGCCGGCCAGCACGTGGCCGCGACGACCTCGATGCTGTGGTTCACCGGGCTGCTGCTGACCCTGCTCGGCACCGTCTTCACCGTGGATCGTTGGGGCACAAACTAATCGCTACGCTGGGGAGGTGGCCGATGACCCCCTCGAACTCGAGCGCCAGGTGTGCTTCGCCCTGTCGGTAGCTTCGCGCAGCGTGGTGGCCCTCTACCGCCCGCTGCTCGAGCCGATGGGCCTGACCCACCCGCAATACCTGGTGATGCTCGCTCTCTGGCAGCACGCGCCGCTGTCGGTGCGCGATCTCAGCCGGCTGCTCCAGCTCGATCCGGGCACCCTCTCGCCACTGCTCAAGAGGCTCGACACCATCGGGTACGTCGACCGGCAGCGCGACCCGGCCGACGAGCGCAGCCTCGCCGTCACCCTCACCGCCCGGGGCCGGGCGCTGCGGGCCGAGGCCGAAAAGATCCCGCCCGCGATCGTCGCCCGATTGGGTATGCCAATCGACGAGCTGGAGTCGTTGCACGCGGCACTCACACGGGTGATTGCGGCGGCCCACTGATGGATCCCCGAAAACCCGATCCGGCGGATGAATTGTTTCACACGAATCTTCACTGGCCGATTTACGCAATGCCAGTCCGAAAGGCGCACGAACCCTTGATTGACCTTGACCAAGAATCAGCAGCTAGGCAGGCACGAAGACGGCCATGGATGCCGGGAACGTCCGTCGATCATGGACAGATGTGAGCCTCCGTGCGTTGACGTGCAAGTTGCACGACTCATAGTGTCGAGCCTGTGACTCCGAGTGTCGGACGACCTCGGGCGCGCGACAGCTCTGTCAAACCGGCCCAGGAGAACGTTCCATGAGTGTCACGATCGGCATCAACGGATTCGGGCGTATCGGCCGCAGCCTGGCGCGCATAGTTGCCGCATCGCCCGATCCCGGCATATCCATTGCCGCCGTAAACGACCTTGCCTCGACCGAGAAAATGGCCTACGGGCTGCGCCGGGACAGCATTCGCGGCGCATTTCCCGGCACCGTCGCGGCCCGCGCCGATCATTTGGTCGTAAACGACCATGCCATCCGCGCGTTCCACCATGAACGGCCCGAACGCATTCCGTGGGCCGACGCCGGTGTGGACGTCGTCATCGAGGCCACCGGCCGCTTCCGGGCCGGCACGCTGGCCCGCACCCACATCACCCACGGCGGCGCCCGCAAGGTGGTGATCAGCGCCTCGGCCGACGATCCGGACGCGTTCCTGGTCTTCGGGGCCAACCACACCACGTACGACCCGGCGCAGCACGACGTCGTCTCCCCCGGCTCGTGCGGCGTGAACGCCCTCACCGTGATGGCCAAGGTGCTGCTCGACCGCTTCGGGCTGCAAGGCGTGAACACGTCGGTGATGCTGGCCACCCAGGGCTGGCAGAAGGCGCAGGACTCGGTGGTCGACACCTCCCGCGAGGACCCGCGCCTGGGCCGCGCCACCGGCGAGAGCATCATCCCGCACAACTACGTGGTCGGTGACCTGGTGCGGGTGGTGCTGCCCGAGATCGGCGAGATGCGCTACAGCTACTACTGCGTGCCCACCCCGATCGGCTCGCTGGCCGAACTCTCCGGCACGACCGGCCGCCCGGTCAGCGTCGAGGAGGTCAACCGGGCCATGGCCGAGGCCGCCGCCGGTCCGCTGCGGCGCGTCCTGGCCTACGACCCCGACCCCACGGTCTCGATCGACGTCAAGAACAACCCGGCGTCGTGCCTGTTCGACCCGTCCGGCACCCAGACCACGGCCGACGGCGGGGTCAAGGTGCGCGGCTGGTTCGACAACGAGTGGGGCTTCTCCAACCGATTACTCGACCTCGCGCGTCTGGTGGGTGAGCGCACCCCGGTGACGTCGCGGCACATGAGCTGGAGCATCGCCTAGGGCACATCAGACGTGCCCTAGAGTCGGAGGCGATGATTATCACGACCGATGACGTACGGGCGGCAGCGCAGCGTCTCGAGGGCCGGGTGCGCCGCACGCCGGTGATCCAGGCGGCCGACAACCTCTGGTTCAAGCTCGAGCAGACGCAGCACGCCGGCTCGTTCAAGACCCGCGGCATGGTCAACCAGATCCTCGCCGCCCCCTCGGTGCCCCCGGCGGGCATCGTCGCCGCCTCGGGCGGCAACGCTGGGCTCGCCGCCGCCTACGCGGCCCGCGAGCTGGGCATCACCGCCGAGATCTACGTCCCCACGACGGCCCCGGCGGTGAAGGTGGCCAAGCTGGGCAAGCTGGGCGCCCGGGTCGTCCAGGTGGGCGACGAGTACGCCGAGGCCTACGCGGCCGCGGTGGTCGCCGCGCGATCGTCCGGGGCTCTCTTCTGTCACGCCTACGACGACCCGTCCATGGTCGCCGGCAACGGGACGCTGGGCCTGGAACTGCTCGACCAGATCCCCTCCGGCTTCGACACCGTGCTGGTCGCGGTGGGCGGCGGCGGTCTGATCGCCGGGGTGATCGCGGCCCTTCCCGGCGTACGCGTCGTGTCCGTCGAGCCGGTGACGTCGCAGGCCCTGCACGCGGCGCTGGCGGCGGGCGGTCCGGTCAACGTCCCGGTCTCGGGCGTGGCAGCCGACTCGCTCGGCGCCCGGCGGGTGGGCGAGATCGCGTACGACATGGCGGTTTTCGCTTCGACGCCCTCGGCGCTCGTCGAGGACCAGGCCATCGTGGACGCCCGCCGCCGCCTGTGGGACGACTACCGCCTGGCCGTCGAGCACGGCACCGCGGCGGCGTACGCGGCTCTGACGTCCGGCGCCTACCGGCCGGCTGAGGGCGAACGTGTTGTCGTGCTGATCTGCGGCGCCAACACCAACCCGGCCGACCTGGCATGAACATGAACCTCGGACCGGGCGAGTCCGAGGCCGGCCCCTGGCGCATCGAGCCGATCGAGGTCTTCGCCCGGTCGCTCCCACTCTCGGCATCGCCTGCCGTTCGCTGACCCCGTATCTGGACCTCGCCGTCTGGGTGCAGTCCGACTTCGACGAGGCGAGGGCCCGCGGCATCAGCCGCGACATCGCCCACGAGGCCCGGACCGAGGTGGTCAGCTCCAGGCCCAGCCCGGAAACTCCGTCCTGAACAGGCTCAGGCAGCGGACCCAACTCTGCTCACCGGTCCGGGCCGGCGGCACGATAGTGACCGGCAGCTCGAGCTCGCGAACGCCGTCGATCTCTTCAATCGTGCGATTCACTCCAGCAGTCTCCCCCAGCTCCCAGGCCTTCGTCGAAGCGCTGTGAGCAGGTGGGCGACGGACGAGTCGGCCGGTACGCCGGATTCTGTCCCGGCGGCCCGAGGGCCGCCATGGGCGGTCATCCATCTCGGCCGGCCGTTGCCGGCTCGGCTCTTGCGGCCTACCCGCAAGCTCGGGCGAGCAGCCCTCGAACGCTTGCGCCGGCCACAACCTTGCGGCCGTGGCCTTACTTGGCCTTGCTCCGGGTGGGGTTTACCTAGCCACCCCGGTCGCCCGGGGTGCTGGTGAGCTCTTACCTCACCGTTTCACCCTTACCGGCCCTTGCGGGCCGGCGGTCTGTTCTCTGTGGCACTGTCCCGCGGGTCACCCCGGGTTGCCGTTAACAACCACCCTGCTCTGCGGAGTCCGGACGTTCCTCGGCGACGCCCCGGAGGGCGCCGACGCGACCGCCTGGCCGACTCGTCCGTCGCCCCGACAGTCTACGGGGCCGTAGATTCGACCTCACCATGGATCTCGCACACGTCCTCCTGCTGGTGGTGGCCGGCCTCGCCGCCGGCAGTATGAACGCGATCGCCGGCGGCGGCTCGCTGATCACCTTCCCGAGCCTGATCGCAACCGGGCTGCCCTCGGTGGCGGCCAACGTCACCAATTCGATCTCCGTCTTCCCCGGGTACGTGTCGAGCGTGGCCGGCAGCCGGGCCGACCTCGGCGGGCAGCGCGGCCGCCTCACCGCGATCCTGCCCACCTCTGTGCTGGGCTCCGCCGGCGGATGCGCCCTGCTGTTGCTCACACCGGCCCGCGCGTTCGAGGTGATCGTGCCGTTCCTCGTGCTGGGCGCGGCCGCCACGCTCGCCTTCCAGGAGCGGCTGCGCGGGCTGGTCGGCCACCCGCGACACATGTCGCCGCGGCGCGCCGCCGTCTGGTTGCAGGCCGTCGTTTTCGTCGGGGCGATTTACGGCGGCTACTTCGGCGCGGCGCTCGGCGTCATGTATGTGGCCGCCCTCGCGCTGATTCTCGACGAGCCGCTCAACCGCATCAACGCCCTCAAGAACGTGCTGTCGGCGGCCGTCGGCCTGGTCACGTTGCTCATCTTCGCGGTCTTCGCCCCGGTCAACTGGGTCGCCGTGCTGATCCTCGCGCCCGCCACCGTTGTCGGCGGCTACGCGGGGGCGCGGCTGGCCCGCCGCCTGCCGTCACACGTGCTCCGGGCCGTCATCGTCATCTTCGGCACGGCCATCGGCCTGCTGCTTCTCTACCGCGCCTTCGTGTGACGGGCCTGACTACGCTGCCCCGCATGACCGACCTGCTCTTCATCATCGGCCGCCGGCCGTCGGGCAAGATGACCGTCGGCCAGGCCATCGCGGCGCGCACCGGCTACCGCGTCTTCCACAATCATCTGACGATCGAGCCGGTGCTGCGCTTCTTCGACTTCGGCACGCCGCCCTTCCACCGGCTGGTCGAGAGCTTCCGTACGGCCGTACTCGAAGAAGTTGCCGGCAGCGACCTGCCCGGGCTGGTTTTCACGTACGTCTGGGCCTTCGACCACCCCGGCGACGCGCAGGCGGTGGCCGGCTACGCCGAACCCTTCCGACGACGCGGCGCCCAGGTCCGCTACCTCGAGCTGGAGGCGACCCAGACCGCTCGCCTGGCCCGCAACACGGGCGCCGACCGCCTGGCCGAGAAGCCCTCGGAGCGCGAACTCGACCGCTCCCGCGAGCTGCTGCTGAAGGCCGACCAGGACTACACGCTGAACTCCACCACCGAGCTCGACGGCCGCGCCGACCATCTACGCGTCGACAACATCACCCTGACCCCGGACGAGGTAGCCGACCTCACGATCAGGCACTTCCAGCTGAGAGCTTCGTGAGGAAGCGGAAGAAGTGGGGATCGAACCGGCCCGGATCGGCGTCGGCCAGCTCGGCCCGCGACCACCACCGCACCTGGTGGAACTCGCCTTCGTCGACCACGAGGGCCTGCTCCCGGTCGCACGGCAGCAAGTACCAGAGGCTCACGTCGGTGTGCCCCGAGTCCATCCCGACCGTGCGGGTCACGGTCAGGAACACGGGCTCGCGGGACACCCCGGATCCGTCGAGCCCGAGCTCCTCCGCGATCTCCCGCTGAGCGGTCAGCCGCGGATCCTCGTCCGGTTCGACGTGCCCGCCCGGCGGCAGCCACAGCCCCGCGTTCACGTGATCAACCAGCAGGATCGCCCCGTCGCGGGCATCAACCGGCACCACGTACGACACCAGGTGCTGATCCGGGGTGGCCGGCTTGACCCGCCGGAAGACGTCCTCGGTCCGCCCGAGCCACTCCAACGTCTGCTCACGGTGCGCGGCCTCGACGTCATCCCCCGGCTCGAGCCCGGCCACAAGGGCGCGCACAACAGTCCGCGCTCCCAGCCAACGAGCAGCCGCCGCGAACGTGTCCGATGGCGTGCTGTTGAACGCGATCGCCGCTCCGGTCGCATGCCGGTGCACAAGGTTGATCACAAGTTCGAACAGCCGCTCCTCGCCATTGCGAATGCCCCCGCCGACGACCACCACGTCCCAGGTACGCCGTACGAGCGCGGCAGCCACCACAGCCCCGACGTCGTCGCTGCCGTCGAGCCCCACCAGGCAGCTCTCGACGCCCACCCCAGCCTCGGCGAACCGCGCCATCCCGGCCTCGATCCGCTCGGCCATCGGCGCGGGATCCCACGGCCCCGGCACCCGGTACGGATCGAGCCCGATCACCAGCACGCGAGGATCAGTCATGCACCGAAACTAGCGGTCGCGCGAACCGCCGGCAGACACGAACCCGCCGGAAGTTCCCGCGCGCCCACTGCTCGTCGGCCATCCGCCCGTGCAGGAAGCTGCGGTCAGAAGCCTGGGGCGTGGTGGCGGCGGCTGTCGGCGACCTCGCGGTCGATGTCGGCCTGGTCGCGGTCGGCGCGACGACCGCTGTCGCGCAGTGTGGTCTCGGTTCTGTCGAGCCGGGCCCGCGACCGGTCGAGCGCCTCCCGCGCCCGCTCCATCGCTTCCAGGCTCGCGTGCAGGTGTTCCTCGGGCCCGACCCGCATCTGCCGGCTCCACCGGTCCAGGGCCTCCTCGCGGGCGTCGAGAAGCTGCTCGCGGCGGTCGGCTGCCGCCTCGCGGGCGTCCGCGATGCGTTCCCGCTCGTCGGCGATCTGTTCGCGGCGCTCGGCCAGACGGTCGCGTTCGTCCGCCGTACGCTGCCGCTCGTCGGCCCGCAGCACACGGTCCGCGAGGGCGGCTTCGCTGTCCGGGCTGCGCGCTCCGTCCTCAACCTGCTCCATTCCCGCACACTACGACAGGTCACGGCACGGAACCGGAATCGGTGGCGCGCCTTCGGCACGGGTCAGCCTTTGAGGCCGGTGTGGGCCAGGCCCTCGATGAACTGGCGCTGGGCCAGCACGAAGACGATGAGGACGGGAATGGCGGTCATCGAGGCGGCCGACAGCTGCACGTTCCAGAGTTGGCCCTGGTAGGCGTCGGTGAACTGGGTCAAAGCCTGGGGCAGCGTGTATTTGGTGCGGGACGAGATGTACACGACCGGTTCCAGGTAGAGATTCCAGCTGTGCAGGAACGTGAAGATGGCTACCGCGCCCAGGGCGGGGCGGGCCAGGGGCAGCGCGATTCTGCGGAAGATGGCGGGGCGGCCGAGGCCGTCCATGCGGGCGGCCTCCTCCAACTCGCCGGGCAGGGTGATGAAGAACTGCCGCATGATGAATGTGGCCAGGACGCTCGACGGGCCCAGCATCGGCACCAGGATCAGGGGCCAGTGGGTGTCGACCAGGCCGAGGCTGTTGAAGATGCGGAACAGCGGGACGATCGTCACTTCGCTGGGGATGAGCAGGCCCGTGAGCACCAGCAGGAACAGCACGTTCTGGCCGCGGAAACGGATGCGGGCGAACGCGTAGCCGGCCATCGACGCCACCACCAGCGTGCCCAGGGTGACGACCACAGCGATGTACGCGCTGTTGAAGTACTGCTGGGCGAACGGCTGCATCGTGAAGACCTGGCGCCACGGTTCCAGGCTCCACGACGACGGCCACAGCGACGGCGAGAAGATCTCGGCGTTCGGCTTGAACGAGCTGGTGATCATCCACCAGGTGGGGAAGACGAACGGAACGCAGAGAACGAGCAGAGCCCCGTACAGGAAAAGCCTGGTTCTAATGCTCATGGAAGACCCACCTCTTGCGCATCTGCCATTGCAGAACGGTCAGGGCCAGGACGATGAGGAAGAGCACCACCGACAGTGTGGCGCCGTAGCCGAAGGCGTGGAATTGGAACGCCTGCTGATAGAGGTAATAGACGAGGACCGTGGTCGACGTGCCGGGGCCGCCCTGGGTGAGCACGCTGATCTGCGCGAAGACCTGCAGGGAGCCGACCACCGTGATGATCGACGTGAGCAGGATCGTGGGGCTGATCAGCGGCAGGGTGATGCGGCGGAAAATGGTCCACGGGCCGGCGCCGTCGGTGCGGGCGGCCTCGTAGAGCTCCTGCGGCACGCCCTGCAACGCGGCCAGGAAGAGCACCATGTTGAGGCCCACGTTCTTGAAGACCTGCACGATGACGACCGACACCATCGCGGTGCCGCCGGAGCGCAGCCAGTTAGAGCCGTCGATGCCGACGGTTTCGAGCACGCCGTTGAGACCGCCGTTGTCCTGCAGCAGGAAGCCCCACACGATCGTCCAGGCGAGCAGCGAAACGACGACCGGCGAGAAGAACAGGACCCGGAAGAACGTGGTGCCGCGCAGTTTCTGATTGAGCAGCACGGCCAGCAGCAACGCCAGGGCCAGGTTCAGCACGACCAGGCCGATGGAGAAGAACGCGGTGGCCCGCAGCACGGCCGGGAAATTCGGATCGTCGGCCAGCTTGCGGTAGTTCTCCGCGCCCACGAAATTGAAGGTGTCGGCGAGCACGTTCCACTCGTGCAGGCTGTACCAGACGACGAGCACCAACGGCAGGAAGACGAAAGCCACGGCGCCCAGCAGGGCGGGTGTGATGAAGACGTATGCCGTCAACTGGTCACGTCGCCTGGTCGTCCAGAAAGAGGGAGCGGACCGGACCTCCGAAGAGGGCCGGTCCAGAACCACCGTCATTTGGCGAGCAGCGGGTTGATGGCCGTGCACACGCCCTTCAGCACGCCGGTGACGTCGGCGCCCGGCTTCCACAGCGGGTCGAGACCCGACCGTACGGCCTGATTGATCTCGGCGCTCCCGGCGTGACTCGGCTTCACCACGCCGTTCTCGATGCCGTCGATCACGACGTCCTGCAATTGCTCGGGCTTGAGCAGCGGGTTGGCCTTGGCCAGCGTGTCCGCGTTGAGTTGCGACTGCCGCGGCGGCGGGAAGAACTGGGCCAGCTTCTCGGAATTCGCGGGGCTCGTGAAGAACTTGACGAACTCCTGCGCCGCCGCCGCGTTCTTGCCCTTCTTCAGGACGCCGATCCCGCCCTGCCCGATCACGGCGTACGAACCCGACGGGCCGGCCGGCAGCGGCACGAGCTCCCAGGCGAACCCGTCCTCCTTCAGCAGCGACGCCCGCGAGATCTGCGCGATGGTCATGGCCGCCTCGCCGGCGAAGAAGTCCGCGGCCACGCCCGGGGCCGGCAGCGCCTTGTCGGTGAAGATCGCCTTGTGCAGGAACGTCATCGCGTCGACCATCGGCGGCTGGTCGAAGCCGCACGTCTTGCCGTCGGCGCTCCAGGCCTCGGCGTCCCAGCCGCGGAAGACCGTGGCGAGGTTCGTCCAGTCCTTGTAGTCGAAGTCGCGGACGACCAGGCCCTGCTTGCCGGTCTTGGCCGCGGTCGCCGCGGCCACCTTCGTCGCGTTCTCCCACGTCCATTTGTCGCCGGTCGGCAGCGTCTGCCCGGCCTTCTTCAGCAGATCGGTGTTGACGAAGACGCCGAACGGCGAGGTCGAGAACGGGTAGCCCATCAGCTTGCCGTCCTGCTTCCACAACGCGGTGGCGGTGGGCGCGAGATCGGCGGCGTCCTCGATGCTGTCGTCGAGCGGGGTCAACGCGCCGGACGCCACGAAGTCGGGCGCCGCGCCCTCGAGGATCCAGGCGATGTCGGGCGCGTTGCCGCCGGCGATCTGGGTCGTCACGGTGGTCGTGTAGTTCTCGAACGGCAGCGCGTCGAACTTCACCGAGACGTCGGGGTGGGTCGCCTTGTACTCGGCGGCGATCGCGTCGAACAGCTTGACGTGGTCCGGGTTGGCCGACCAGGTCGTCATCCGCAGGGTGACCGGGCCGCCCGACTCCGCATCGCCTCCCCCGCACGCGGTCAGGGCGCCGAGCAGGGCGACGGTGGCGGCTATGGAAACGGCTTTTCTCATATCGGAGGTTCCTCTCTCAGTAACCGCTGACGTCGGGCCAACGCAGCTCGACACCGTCGGCGCTCAGGTGGTGCTGGAACTCGGTGAGCAGATCGGGGGTGTTGCGCACGGCCCGGGGCGACACCGACCGGTCGAGGCAGAAGGCGGCCAGCGCGCCGGCCGCCTCGCCCGTGTTCCACTCGACGGGGTGCAGCCGGTACGAGCCGTTGGTGATGTGGGTGGTGCCGATGTTCTTGCCGGCGGGCAGCAGGTTCTCGACGCGCTGCGGGATCAACGCCCCGAGCGGGATCTCGAACGGGCACGACGCGACGTCGATGTAGTTGTCGCCGCCGGTCGACGGGTGCAGGTCGATGCGGTACATGCCGACGCCGACCGAGTCGCGGTACTGCACGGCGCCCTTGTCACCGCGGACGACCAGCGACAGGTCCTGCTCGACGACGGTGTACTCGGCTCGCAGCCGTCGGCCTTCCCGCACGTACGGGGCCATCGCGAGCCCGTCCGGGCCGCCGGTCACATCGCCACGCAGTCGCAGCCCGGGCCAGCCGGCGCCGCCGTCGGGGCGGGGCGCCTCGGTCTGCAGCCAGTAGAGCACCGAGTGGGACAGCTCCCGCGCGGCGCGCTCGACCGTGGCCGGGTCGGGCCCGTCGACGTACGGCTCCTCGAAGTAGTCGATCATCGGCCAGTTCACCAGGCAGATGTCGCTCGGGTAGAAGCCGTCGGTGAAGTTGCGCCGGGCCGCGATGCGCCGGAACGTCCACAGGTTGCCGTCGCCGGGGTTGACCCGCTGGTCGGCCTCGACGAGCCAGGGGTCGTCATCCGGGTTGGGGGTGAAGGAGCGGGTCGAAATCTCCAGCGTACGGGGGTTGGGTGTCTGCCAGGACAGCATGCGCGCGCCCCAGAACGGCGGCTGGTAGTCGCGCCAGAACCCGTACGCGTCGGGTTTGTCGATCGTGTGGTCGCCGTCGACATGGTCGATCGCGAAGCAGACCGACAGCGCCTGCATGTTGGCCGGGTTCCCGGTGGCGGGCGCGCTCGGCTCGCCGGTCTCGGCGCTCGACTCGGCTCCGGTCACATACTCGGTGCCGGTCATCGGCAGCAGCGCGCCGGTTTCCGTGGCGTCCAGGATGTACGGGCCGGTGAGCGCGAGCTCCTCACCCGCGTGCCGCACGATCACGCTGGTGACGCGGTCGCCGTCGGTCTCGGCCGACACCGGTACGGCGGGCTGCAGCACCGTGAGGCGGCCGGACCCCCGGTAAGGGCCGAGCATCTGCTCGATGACGGCCACGGCGACCCGCGGCTCCGAGCAGAGGCGGCTCACGTGGCCGGCGCCCGGGTTGAGGTCGCGGGTGCGGCGCGCACGGTCGGTGAGCGGGAAGTGCGACCGGTAGTAGTCACGGATCCCGTCCCGCAACGCCCGGTAGCTGCGGGTGACACCGAACTGTTCGACCCAGCTGTGCTCGTCGGGCGGGACGGCCTGGCTGGTCAGCTGGCCGCCGAGCCACGCGTACTCCTCGGTCAGCAGCACCGACCGCCCAGCGCGCAACGCCGCCAGGGCCGCGGCCACTCCGCCGAGGCCGCCACCGATCACGATCACGTCCGCATGCAGCTCACGCACGGGCCACCGCCAGAGTCGCGCCGGTCACGGGCTCGCACGGCAGCAGCCGTTGTGTCGCGCCGCCCGTTCCGTCGAGAATCGCCGACAGCACCTCGACCGCTTGCCAGCCCATCTCGCGGCGCGGAATCCGGTAGCCGGTGAAGTCGAGGTCCGTGCTGGCCGGCCGGGTCGGGTCACCTAGAGCCACAAAAGACAGATCTTCCGGTACGCGCAATCCCTGCCGCCCGGCCTCGGCCGCGAGCAGGGCGCCGTCCGCGAACTCCTCCACGAAGACGGCCGTGCAGCCCTGCGCCCGCAGCTCACCGAGGACACCGTCGGTGTAGCGCAGCCGGACGCCGGTGACCCCGGCCTCGGTCGCGGCGGTCGTGAAGCCCCGGTACCGGTCGGCGTGCGATTCCGGCCCGGCCCCCTCCCCCACGTACGCGATCCTGCGATGCCCCAGCTCGGCGGCCCGGCGCACCTGGGCCGCGGTGGCCGTCGGATAGTCGGCCCCGACGTACGGCACCGGCCCGCCCGCGTCGTCGCGGCGGCCCACGCTGACGAACGCCTGGCCCTCGGCGATCAACCGGGCCAGCTCCTGCGGGTCGAGCCAGCGCCCGAGCAGGATGCAACCGTCGGCCAGCCGCAGCCGGTTGTCCTGCGAGAAGATGCGCCGGCGGCCGTCGATCACCGGGGCGCTGGTGAACAGCAGCAGGTCGCAGCCGATGCTCTCGGCGCACTCCTCGATGCCGACCAGGAACGGGTGGTAGAAGTCGCCCAGCCCGGCCGGGAACACGGGCTCGTAGGTGAAGACGCCGAGGAAGCGGTTGCGCTGGGCGGCCAGACGGCGGGCGATCGGGTCGGCCACGTAGCCGGTGCGGCGGATCGCCTGCAGCACCCGTTCCCGGGTCTCCGGCGCGATGCGGACGGCGGCGTCGTCGCGCTCGTTGAGCACGATCGACACGGTCGTCTGGCTGACGCCGGTCATCCGGGCGATGTCCTGCTGCGTCACCCGCCTGTTGCTGGATGGCACGTCGGTGTCTCCTCTGTTACGCCGCTAATACGCATTAACAAACGTGAACCGATCGTGGGGCACCGGCTCGGCGGCCGTCAAGGAATCTCCAGCACTAATAGGTATTAGCACCTTGACCGCAGTTGTTAACAATGGCGAAACTTCGAGGCGTCGGCAGCGCTCCCCGGCGCTACCCACATCCCCGGCGTCGCCCGCCCTCGGCGGCGCCCCGCCATGGAGGTCGTTTCATGGATCGACGTTCTCTGCTCCGCGGCGCCGCCGTCGTCGGTGCGGCCGGAGTGACCGGTCTCGCCGTGCCCGGCGCCGCCCACGCCGCCGGACCGGCCGGCATGCCCACGTACAGGTACCTGCGGGACGCGCTCACCCTGCCGCTGCGCTACAACCCGACCGGGGAGTTCATCTTCCCGTGCATCCGCGGCGTCTACGACAAGATCAGCGGAGCCCGCGGCCGCTACTACCTCTACTACGCCCCGCACGAGAAGCCCGGCGGGATCTGTGTGGCCTGGGCCAACTCGCTCAACGGCCCGTTCACCGAGCACACCGGCAATCCGATCATCGACAACGTGCTGCCCGGCGGTGGCACCGTCTCGCACGTGTCGTCACCGCACGTCACCTGGAACGCGACCACCCGCCAGTTCCTCCTCTACTGGCACGGCGAGAACAAGACGACCCGCGTGGCCCGTTCGTCCGACGGCATCAACTTCCGCGACGAGACGCCCATTCTGAGCACCAGGCTCGTGCCGGGGCTGACCGAGACCTCGTACGCCCGGGTGTTCGCGCACAACGGCCGCTACGTGATGGTCTACATGGGCGTGCTGGCCGGGAAGCGGCGCATCTACCACGGCTGGTCGCCGAACGGCTGGGACCAGTGGCAATTCGCGCAGACGCCGCTGGTCAACCCGGAGCCCGACGGCCTGACCGACATCTCCGGCCCGTCGCTGGTGTTCCGCAACAACACCACGTACGTCGCCTACCACGGCAACGACGGCAGGATGCGCATCACCGAGGTCGGCAACGCCCTCGACCGCGAGAACCACCTGGGCGTCTTCTACTCCCCCGCGGCCACCGACAACGGCCGGGCGGCGGCCCCGTCGTTCGGCACGGACGGCGGCGTCGAGTACATGTTCTACGAGGCCGGCCCACGTCTGAACGCCCGCATCTGCATCGCCCGCGCAACCTGACCCCGGCCGGACAGCGCAAGAAAGGACGGCAGAACGAAGCGCTGGACAGAGTGCGGCCGGCGGCCCGATGGGGCGTCCAGGGCTCGGCGAAGCACGGTAACTTACCGCCTATGCAGCTTGATCAGCATCTCGTGGACGCGGCCGTCGATCAGATGAACCGGCGCTGGCCGGCCGACCAGTACGGTGGGGCGGCCGCCGTCTACCTCGAGGACGGTCAGATCCTGACCAGCGTCTGCCTCGACAACATCAACGCCGGCGTCACGCTGTGCCACGAGACCGGGGCGATCTGCCAGGCGTACACGCTCGACAAGCGGGTGACCGCTTCCGTGTGCGTCGGCCGGGAGGCGGGCAGCACCGAGATCTTCGTGCTGGCGCCGTGCGGCATCTGCCAGGAACGGCTCGCCCTGTGGGGTCCCGAGGTGCAGGTGGCCGTGGGGGATCCCGCGGGGTGGGCCGCGCGCACGCTGCTCGAGGTCAATCCGTACTACTGGGCGTCCCGCTTCGCCCAGGGAAGCGGCTGGCCGTCCGAAGCCGAGCACCTCGCCTGAGGGCGACGTCAGAACCGGTTGCCCGTGCGGGCTACGGTCGGTGCATGGCTTCCTCCTCTTACTCGCGCGCCGTCACCGTGGCCGCCATGCAGGCGGTGTTCAACAGCGCCTGGATCGCCGCCCGAGAGCTGTCACCCGCCAAGCGCAGGCTGGCCCGGGTGGGCGTCATCGCGATCGGCGCGGCCGGGTACGCCGGCGCCACGCCCGACACCCGACGGGCGATCCGCGAAGTCCGCGCGGAGGTGGAATCCCTGCGCGACAAGGAAGATGAACCGGAGTCCTCGCGCGACAGTGCCGAGGAGCCCCCGGCGACACCGGACTCCTCGTTCGACAAGCGCCGGGCCGTCGCGATCGTGGGCGCCCTCGGCCTCACGATCGCGGTCACGCTCGGCCGGCGCCGGCTCGAGAAGCGATGGCTGGCCCGCCTCGCCCGGGACGGCCACGCGCACCCCACCCGGGCGCTGGCGCTCCGCATGGCGCCGGTGGCGTTCGCAGCCGAGCTGGCCATCCAGATCATCGACATGCACACCCTCCCCGACAAGACGGATTGATTCCGACCGGGCCGCAGCTCGCGCTAACGCCGCAGCACCGAGGCGCCCAGGGTCATGATGACCATCAGGCCGACGATCACCCCGAACGACACCGTGAGCGACGACAGGTGCGCGATGCCGCCGATGATTCCGGGGGCGATCAAACCACTGCCGTACGCGATGCCGGCGACCCCGGCGATGCTGCGCCCCGGGTGTTCGCTGCTGCGGCCGGCCGCCGCGAAGACGAGCGGCACCACGACCGCGATGCCGACGCCGAGCAGCCCGAACCCGGCGATCACCAGCGCCACCGGCTCGAGCAGAACGATCATCAGCGCACCCACGGTGGCGCACACCCCGCTGATTCGGACCGTCGTGACCGGGCCGAGCCTGCGCACCACCCAGTCGCCGCCGAAGCGCGCCACGGCCATGCAGACCGAGAAGATGGAGACCGTGGCGGCGGCGGTCGCGGCGGGGCTGTTCAGCAGATCCCGCACGTAAACCGCCGCCCAGTCCAGGCTGGCGCCCTCGGCGAAGACCGCGCACAGGCCGATCAATCCGATCGGCAGCACCGCCTTCGACGGCAACGCGAACGCCGGCGGCTCCGCAAGCGACGGCTCGGGCCGATGCGGCACGATCCCGAGCGACGCCACGAGCACCACCACGGCCAGCACCACCACCGTGAAGGCGAAGTGCGCCGGCGCCCCGAGCCCTTCCCGCGCGGCGAACGCGGCGATCGCCGAACCCGCCAGCCCGCCCACGCTCCACCACCCGTGGAAGCTGGACATGACCGACCGTCCGTACCGCTCCTCGACCAGCACGGCATGCGCGTTCATCGCGACGTCGGCCAGCCCCGCCGTCGCCCCGTACACGATCAGCGTCAGACAGAGCAGCCACAGCGAAGCCGGCAACGCGGGCAACAGCAGTGCCCCCACCCAGCAGAGCATCAGCACCCGCACCAGGGACCGCAGATCGAACCGGTGCACGAGCCGCCCCGACAGCGGCATGGCCACCAGCGCCCCGACCCCGGGCATCAGCAGCGCGATCCCCAGCCCACCGGGACCGACGCCGACGTGATCCACGATCCACGGCACCCGGGCCGCGAACGTCCCCGTCACAGCTCCGTGAGCGGCGAAGATCGCCGATGTGGCCACCCGGGCCCGCCGCAGGCGCAAGAGTTCGGTGCTGATCATGTTCCGACCGTAGGCGAAACCTGATGGCAGGAAAGGTGGGGTCCACGTCATTGCTGTCGCGTCCGGCGCCCCACAAGCTGAGTTCGTGGCCGGCCGCGACGTATTGATCATCGTTTTCGAGGGCGTGCAGAGCCTCGATGTGACAGGTCCGCTGGAAGTGTTCGCCGGCGCCGGGGCCTACCGGATCACCACGGCCAGCCCCGGCGGGACACCCGTGCGTACGTCCAGCGGCCTGGCCCTGCTGCCCGACCTCGATCTGTCCACGGCGTCCCGGCCGGACACAGTGGTCGTACCCGGTGGTGAGGGCACCCGCAGCAACGACCCCGCCGTGGTGGACTGGTTGCGGCAGCACGCGTCGCGAGCGCGGCGGGTGGCCTCGGTGTGCAGCGGGGCTTTCCTGCTGGCCGAGGCGGGGCTGCTCGCCGGGCGACGGGCCACCACTCATTGGCGGGTGTGCGACAGCCTGGCCCGGCGGTACCCGGACGTCGAGGTCGACCCGGAGCCGATCTTCGTGCGGGACGGGCCGATCGCCACCTCGGCCGGCGTCACTGCCGGCATCGACCTGGCGCTGGCTCTGGTCGAGGAGGATCTCGGCCGCGAGATCGCGTCGGAGATCGCCCGGCACCTGGTCATGTTCCTGCGCCGGCCGGGCAATCAGGCGCAGTTCAGCGCCCAGTTGTCGGCGCAGCTCGCGGTGCGGCCGGGGTTGCGCGAGGTGCAGCAGTGGATCGCCGACAACCCGCACGCGGACCTCAGCGTGCCGGCCCTGGCCGAACGGGCGAGCCTGTCGCCGCGCCAGTTCGCGCGAGCCTTCGCCGGTGAGGTCGGCCAGACACCGGGCCGCTACGTCGACAACGTCCGGCTGGAGGCAGCGCGCCGCCTGCTGCACGACGGCGACGACGGGCTGGAGCGCATCGCCGCCCGCTGCGGATACGGCACGGCCGAGACGATGCGCCGCGCGTTCGTTCGAGCCTTGGGCGTCGCACCCGGCGAATACCGGCGCCGATTCTGACCCGACATGGAGGTTCCCATGCAGATTGCCGTCCTGCTCTTCGACCGGTTCACTGCCCTGGACGCGGTCGGCCCGTACGAGGTCCTCGCCCACCTGCCCGGAGCACACCTCGTGTTCGTCGGCGAACGACCCGGACCGGTGCGCACCGAGGTCGGCAGCCTGGCCCTGACCGCCGACGCCGCCCTGTCCGAGGTGGACAACCCCGACGTGGTGGTGGTCCCCGGCGGGCCCGGGCAACGCCACCACATGGGCGAAGGCCCGATCCGCGACTGGCTGCGCGCCGTGGACATCACCAGCACCTGGACCGCCTCGGTCTGCACCGGCTCACTCCTGCTCGCCGCCGCCGGACTGCTCACCGGCCGGCGCGCCACCACCCACTGGCTGGCCCATGACCAACTCGCCCCGCTCGGAACCGTGCCGGTAGCGCAGCGGGTGGTGACCGACGGCAAATACATCACCGCCTCCGGGGTGTCCGCCGGCATCGACATGGCCTTCACGCTGGCCGGCCGCATCGCCGGAGACGCGGTCGCCCAGGCCATCCAGCTCGCCCACGAGTACGACCCGCAGCCGCCCTACCAGGCCGGCTCACCCGAACGGGCCCCCCGCGAGGTGCTCGCCGCGGTGCGCAGCCGCAAGGATTTCATCCTGTCCCGCGGCTGACGAGGAGCCAGCAACGGACCGCCGGCCGCGGGGCCTCATCGTCACGCTTTGCCCGGCTGCTCCTCGCCCGCAGGCGGCTGAGGTCCGTCCTGCGATGAAATCGCGGTCGACACGAGGGCGGGCGACACCGGCTCGATCGTCACCTCCTCGTTGGTACGGAGTCTCGGCGGAGCCTGCATCCAGGGCTTGAGATTCTGGATCACCTGCTCGTAGAAGTCGTCGACGGCGGACAGCACCGACTCGATGAAGGAACCGCGCCCCGTGCCCCGTTTGGTGCCGGCGGACGAGTTGGCGGCCACCCGGAACACCCGCAGTTCCTTGGCCGCATCGCCGACCAGAAGTGCTGGATTCTCGCGCACCGCGCGCAGCAACTCGGTATTTCCGGGCCCGCGTGTATAGGCGGCGAAAGACTCCAGCCGTACGGTTTCCGGCGCATGCTTCAGCTGCCGCACCAACCAGTTCACGCGGGTTGTCGGCCGCCCATCCCGTGGCGCGTCCACGTCGACATGACAGGTGATCTTCGCCGCGCGGACATCGGCGGTGATGAACAGGGTTCCGACCGCGCCCGGAATGCGCAGTCCGGCGGTCATCGCCCCGGTAGCGACCAACTGGGTGACCAGAGCCTGGGTCCGGGTCGCCGGTTCGGCCAGGTCTTTCCGGCTGAGCGCGGGCACGATTTCGGTGCCCAGCCGCCGCCCGAGTTTCAGTCCCGCGAATCGTACGAGCGCGTCGAAGCGGCCCGCCACATCGGCCGCCGCGACGTCAGTGGCGCGAACCGTGCCCGCCCCGACCGAATCCCGCAGCGAGACCCAGTTGGCGCCCATGTCGCTGAACTCGAGAGCCCCGGATTTCGGATGCTCGAGATAGCGGATCAGCTCGCCCAGGACCCAGGCCTGATCCGGATCGGCGACACCGCGGTACTCCTTCTGCATCACCGCGGCGGTTAGCACCTCCGACCAGGGAAGGTGATGTAAGGCCACCTTCCTGAGCTTCCGCTTGTCGACGGCGGTGGGGTGTTGCCCGGGTACCGGTGGGATCTGGTTGGAGATCGTGATGAGAGCGTCGAAATTCTGCTCGCGGGCGATATCCAGATATCGTTCGAGCTGTTCGGCCTGAAGCTCGTTGCCGCCTGTCTTGACCTCAACGAGCGCCGTCCACTCGCGTTGGCCCCGGAAGACCCGGATCAGCCCGTCCGGGAAGTACTTCCCGTCGCCCAGTTTGAAGGGCACTTCGATGTACGTCTGCACGGTGCCGGCCGGGGCGCCGAACGGTTGGGTCAACGCGCGGCCGAACTCCCGCACCGCGGACATGACCGCCAGTAGAGCCGACGTGGCCCGCCGTTCCTGCTCGTCAGCGCCATTGATTCCCGACGTGGGAATGAGCCGGGCAGCGAGCCAAGTGTCTTCACTCATCAGTCACCCCTTGTAATGCAATGTTTACGCAGGCTACGCCGAGTGATGACTCGCATTCGGGCCGATCAGAGCAACGATCAGTCACGAGAAGATGCCCGTCCGACCGACTGCGGCGAGCAGCCACTAAGGACGTTGGATTCTTCGCGTGGCAATTGATCTCGGTGCGGGAAAGGATCGTCGATGCCGTTACGGAGGCGTAAGCGGTGGCGCACGCGGTCGCCGCCGGGGCGACGCTTGCCGGTTTCCAGCCCCAGGACACCGTACGGGTCATGATCGACCCGGCTGGGCATCCGTTCTGCCTCTATCTGGACGAGTCAGACGAAGGTGAACAGGCGGACGCCGGAGAGGAACGGGTCGGGGTCGCGGGTGAGCCGGTGCGTTCCGACACGGAAACGGGCGTCGTCGGGCGTGGTGAAGCCGATTTCGGTGAAACCGTTCTCGGCGAAGACGTTCCGCACCGGCGAATCGCCGGCCCGGGTCCAGATGACGGTGCCGCCGGGCGCCAGCAGGCTGGGCAGGGCCGCGATGGTCCGGCGCGTGTCCTCGTACGAGATGTTGCCGAAGACGCCGCACGCGAGCACGACCTCGGCGGGGGCAATCGCGGCGTACGGCGTAGTTGTCCCCGCATCTCCGGTGATCACAGTGACGCCCTCGCCGGCTGACGCGCGCGCCCTCGAGGCGAGCACCGGATCCCATTCGACCAGGACGGCCCTGGAGCCGGCTGGCAGCAGCGGTAACACGTCGCGGCCGTCGCCGGCGCACATGCTGATCACGCGGCGGGGCCGGGCGAGCAGTGGCCGCAGGTAGCCCTGGACCACCTCGAGCCGACGGGCCAGGGATGAGCCGGGAATCTCGTACTCCTCATGCCACTGCTGCCAGTCACGGGTCACGAGCGACATTCAACAACAAGCGAAGACGCCGCGCCCCTTGGCGACTAGGGGCGCGGCGTCTTCTGTGACCCGGGAGCGGGTCAGGTCGAGGACGGGCGGTCCACCACCGTCGCGGCGGCCACGTCCTTGTCGATGCGCGGGTCGCCCTCGTCGGCGAAGTAGTCGTCCAGCTCGGTGCCGTCGACCCCGTCGGGGGTCTTGGTGGCTCGCAGGACCAGCGTGACGATCGCCGCCACCAGCAGGTTCACCAGAACAGTGACGAAGCCGACGTAGATCGTGCGCTGGGTGTCGAACCCGAAATCGGACAGCGGGAACGCCGACCCGCCGAAGTGGGCCTTGCCGCTCGCCGGGTTCGGGATCTGCCACAGCATCCACATCGACAGGCCCATGCCGATCACCCAGCCCGCGATCAGCCCGCCGCGGTGCAGCCAGCGGGTGAACAGGCCGATCGCCACGGCCGGGGCGGTCTGCAGGATGATGATGCCGCCGATCAGCTGCAGGTCGATCGAGAACTGCGGGTCGAGGAAGACGATGCAGGCCACCGCGCCGACCTTGACGACCAGCGAGGTGATCTTCGAGACGCGCGCCTCCTGGGCGCTCGTCGCGTCCTTGCGCAGGTATTCCTTGTAGATGTTGCGGGTGAACAGGTTGGCCGCGGCGATCGACATGATCGCGGCCGGGACCAGCGCGCCGATCCCGATCGCGGCAAAGGCGACGCCGGCGAACCAGGCCGGGAACTGCATGTCGAACAGCAGCGGCACGACCGTGTTGCTGTCCACTTTGCCGGTTGCCGGGTCGGCCAGCGGTTTGACGCCGGACGCGATGGCGGCGTAGCCGAGCAACGCGAGCAGGCCGAGCAGGAAGCTGTAGGCCGGCAGGGCCGACATGTTCCGCTTGATCACGTTGCGGTTCTTGCTGGCCAGCACGCCGGTGATGCTGTGCGGGTAGAGGAACAGGGCGAGCGCCGAGCCGAGCGCCAGCGTGATGTATTGCAGCTGGTTGTTGGCATTCAGCGTGATGCCGTCGTTGGGGTTGGGCGAGGCGGTGAATTTCGCCTCGGCCGCCTCGAAGATGCTACCCCAGCCGCCCAGCTTGTAGGGCAGGTAGATGACCGCCACCAGGATCACGATGTAGATCAGCGTGTCCTTGACGAAGGCGATCAGGGCGGGCGCCCGCAGGCCCGACTGATACGTGTACGCCGCGAGGATCGCGAACGCGATGATGATCGGCGCGTGCCGGGCCAGCAGGCTCTCGCCGGTCACGCCCATCGTCTTGAGCACCGCTTCGATGCCGATCAGCTGCAGGGCGATGTACGGCATGGTCGCGACGATGCCGGTGATGGCGACGAGCAGGGCCATCGTGGGCGAGCCGAACCGGGTGCGCACGAAGTCCGCGGGGGTCACGAAGCCGTGCCGGTGCGACACCGACCAGAGCCGGATCAGGATCAGGAAGAACAGCGGATAGATGATGATCGTGTACGGCACGGCGAAGAACCCGGCCGCGCCGGCGCCGAAGATCAGGGCCGGTACGGCGACGAACGTGTACGCCGTGTAGAGGTCGCCGCCGACCAGGAACCAGGTGATCCACCCGCCGAAGCTGCGGCCGCCCAGCCCCCACTCGTCGAGGTGTTCCATGTCCTTCGGGGCCCGCCACCGCGCGGCGACGAAACCCATGCCGCTGACCAGCAGGAACAGCAGCGTGAAGACGACGATCTCGGTCACGTGATCGCGCATGCCGTCACTTCCTCGTCATGCGGAAGACGATCGTCGTGGTGACCACGCCGACGAGGATGAACGAGAACTGGAGCCAGTAGAACGCGGGGAAGCCCCACAACCGGGGCGAGTCGTGGTTGAACAGTGGGGTCAGAACCGGCAGCACGATGGGGATCAGGAGCAGCCAGTTCCACGGGCTGCGATCGCTGCGGGCTGCGGGCACCGCTTTCGGCGTATCGGGATCCGCCATCAGCCGTACCTCCTGGTAACTGTGGAGACGGTCACAGTCACGCTAACGAGACGACGTTGTTACAGGCGATCACCCTGCGCCGAGCGGCAGGCCGGGTGCGCCGAACGGCGTACGCCGATGTCGGTGCTCTCCGGAGCTACCTCAGAAAGCGAGGCGAGCACGCGATTCGGCTTCGTATTTGCGCAGCTCACCGAGGGCGACGACAGCGATCTCACGAGCGCTCTGGAAGTATCGGGCATGCGTCCGCCGCAGATCGTCCTGCGACGCCGCGCCAAGGACCACGACCTCGATATCCGCGTTGTCGGCGAACTCATCCTCCGCGTCGAACCGCGCGGTCATCGCATCGTCGGCGAGAGCGAAATCGGTGAACCGGACGATCGAACCCAGACGACGATCGAAGACCACAAGGTAATGGTTCACCGGATACCTCCTCGCTCGACGTACGCTCCCAACTCCTGCAATGTGTCCCGGAGCGTAGCCTGCTGTAGCTTCAGCCGCGACCGCTGCGCAGCCACCAAGTCTTCAACGAAGGCGTCGCACTTGCGCATCCGTCCGCGAACGAAGTCTGCATCAGGAGCGGCGACCTTCGGCACGGTTCGGCGCACAAGTCGTCCGATGTGACGCCGGCCGGCGAATCTCTCACGAAGCTGGGAGTTCAGAATGATCAAGAACTCGCCGCGCCACATCCCGGTGACTGAGCTGATCTCAGCAAGATCCGGTTAGGTATTTGTATTCGAAATGGGTGAGGTGCAGCGCGGCGGTGACGATGTCG
>NZ_JAMQOL010000091.1:0-23997 GCF_023717965.1 Paractinoplanes hotanensis
CTCCACCTCGGCCGCGACGCCCGCGAAGCGATCAGCCGACAACTGCTGCCGTAACAGCAGGGCAGCGCCTCGCGGGGTAGCTGCTCGAGGGCCTCGGCGCCCGGCGACGAGGGAAGGGTCGGCGGGGGGAGAGTCCGCAGAGTAACGACGGTGTCGGTCATGCCACGTTGCCTCGCCTCGCCCGGCAAGCAACGCCGATCACCTGCGGCTTTCAGGCTCCTCACGGGGCACGCTCCGAGTGCGACTGCCTTTACCGGACAGCCGGTGGTGGTCTTCGGGCGGCCAGTGCACTGTCATTGGCACGAGCGTGCTCCATGGCGTGACACGCTGTAGCCGATCTCCGTGGGCTGCAAGCCCGCTCGGCGGCTACTTGTTCCGGATGCTGCCGCCGTCGCGGCGTGGGTGATGGTCGGATGGTGCGGTGAGTAACGGATGGGACGAGTTCGCTCCTTGGTCCGGCGCCTTGAACACTTTGACGCCCGCTTTATCGGCCAGGAGCGGATGACAGTACCCAGGCTGGATCGCTGCTGGTGCGCGGACGTGGTCTGGGGCGGGTCCGGCACCATGATCGCGTGATGCTGTGCGGTAGTCGGTGGTGGTGGATGGTGGGTCCCCTCGTGGGGATGTTGCTGGGCGTCGCCGACTCGGTTGTCAATCATGTGCCGGTGATGTTGAGCGAGGGCGGTATCGCGAGTGCTGAGCGTGGTGGCTGGTCGCGGGCCGCGGAGTTCGCCGGTTTGATCCTGGATGCCGGGTGGGCGTGGGCGGCGACGGCTGTGCTGGCGGGCTGGTGGGTGAGCCGGCACGCGCGGCTGGCGGCAGGGATGTTGCGCGGTTCTCTCGCGGGTGGACTCGCGCTGGGATTCGCCACCACGTCCTTTTACGGTGCGGAGGTGCTGTTCGACGGCATCGTCTGGTGGGGCGTGGAGTCTCGGTTCTGGTTGATTGCCGGCGTGTTGCTCGGTCCGCCGCTCGGTGTCGTCGGCGCTGCTATTCGGCTACCCGGTTCGGCCGGGGTGGTGGCCGCGCTTGTCGTCCCCGCGGGCGCGGCGTTGCAGACGGCGGTTCTGCCGCCACCGGCGGCGAGCGTGATGGCGGAGCCGGTGCGGTGGAGCGTCTGGATCGCAGCTGTGGTCGCTACCGTGTTGGTCGCACGCAGGTTCCGCACTCGCGGCGCTGTGGCGTCCCCAGCCGGTGCGGGCCGAGGCCGGCTGGGCGGCTGAGTCGACGGCTACACGATGTGACGAGAGCGAGATCCCAGCGTACAGAGTCCTCACGGACGAATGAGGATGATCGTCTTCCCCTTGATCCGCTCGGTCGGATTGAGGGCGGCGACTGCATCGTCGAGTGTTGCGACGTTGCCGATGTTGGTCCGCAGCCGTCCGTCGCGGACGCGCCGGACCACTTCATTGAGCTGGGCCCGGTCGGCTTCGACGACAAAATCGACTGCCAAGCCGTCGGCGGGCCGCGCCTCGGACGGACCGACGCTGGACACCAGCGTTCCTCCGGCGCGAACCAGCCGCGCGGATCGTTTCTGGATGTCTCCGCCGATGACGTCGAAGACCAGGTCGCCGGGAACGGCGGCCACGCTGTCTTCTACTTCGGCGTCGGACACGTCGAGTCGCTGACCGGCCCCTGATCCGACGCGCCTCACCTGCGATCCGCAGACTGCGACCAACGCCGGCGGGTTGACCGGTAGGACTTCGTGGCCGCGGAGGTGGAGCAGGTTCGCCGGCACCGAGCAAGATGGCTCGGCCCATTCTCCGAAGGGGCGGGAAATGACCGACGCTGAGCCACGCCGCCAACCAACACTGGCAACGACGGCGTCGAGTCGCCTGAAAAGGCAGCGGCGGAGTGTTCCCGAACCCGACATCCAACCGGTGTGGCCGGTGTGTCGGAGCCCCGACGACGCCAGCGGAGCGGCACCTGCGCTACGGCGCGACGGCGACCGTCTCGAAGGCGGACCAGCCGCCTTCGGTGAGCAGGGGGCCATCCTCGCTGCGGACGGCAGTGTGGGCGCCCGAGATCTCGAACAGGCCCGAATCCCCGGCCGGGGTCAGCTTCCAGGACTGTTCGGCGTCACCGGGGCGGCAGGCCTCCATGCGCAGGACGGCCTTGCGGACGTCGGTGAGGCAGGACGGGGCCCCGGCCGCGGGCGCCTTGGGTGTGGCGACGATCTGGACGGTGTTCTCGTTCGACTCCTGGCGCTTGCGGACCTTGGCCGGCGTGATCGTCATCCGGGTGGACTCGGTGACGGCGGTCCCGGTGAAGTCGACCGATCCGTCCGGGTGCGAACGCAGGTGGTGCCGGCCGCCCGCGTCGCCGGTCAGGGTGATGACGACCGGGACGCCCAGGTCGATCGCGTAGCTCTTCAACTCGGCGACGTTGGCGTCGACGAGCTTGGGTCCGGTGGGCGGGGCCGTCGATGGTTTCGTCGACGTCGGCGGTGCGGCGGACGCCGGCGGCTCCCCGCGGTCGACGAAGGTGTACTTCTCGGCGAACCGGGGCTCGCCGACCTCGGTGACGTCTGAGCGCTTCTTGTCGGCGTCCCACAGCAGGAATCCGTAATCGTTGCCGATGCTGTAGGCGGGCCGGCCGTTGGCGTCCTTACCGGTGTCGACCAGCGAGAACAGTGTTGCTTTGGTCGGCGTGCAGGCGGTGGCGACCACCGGCGCGATCGGCTCGTCCGGATCGATCTTGACGCCGAGGCAGATCTCGGGGCCGGCGTACCCCTCGTTGGTCAGCGACTGGATCATGTAGTCGACGCCCACCGGCCTCAGCAAGAATTGCGATCGCGAGCCGGTCCCGTCCGAGACGTCGAGCTCGGCGCTGCCGTCGTCCAGCATGAAGAACCGGCTCGTCGTACCCAGCCGCAGCGAGAAGCGGCGGTCGCCGGCCAGGATCGCCGTGAGCGGGTCGACGGGGGCGCTGCTCGGAGGCGCCACCGCGTCGGTCGACGCGCCCTTGCTGAGCATGTGGGTGCCGACCAGGCCGGCCGACAGCAGGGTGACCACCGCCGCGGCGGTGACCGCCACGCGGCGCAGCCGGTTACCGCGCTGAAGATGCCGCGCCGGTGGTTCGACGACGTCGTCCGGCGGTGGCGGTGGGGGCGGAGGTCCCGGCCGTACGGTCCGGGTCCGGCCCGCCAGGAGCAGATCGAGCAGCTCGCGGGCGCTCGGGCGGTGCTCCGGGTATTTGGCGAGGGCGCTCTCCACCACACTTCGCAGCGGCTCCGGCACACCCGAGGTGTCCGGCGGCTGGGTGAGGATGCGCATCGCCGTGACGGTCGGGGACTCGCCCGCGAACGGGGTGCGGTTGGTGGCCGCGTACGTGACCACGGCGCCCCACGCGAAGACATCAGCCGCCGGGGTCACCTCGGCGCCGAACGACGGGTCGAGCCGCTCCGGCGCCATGTACGCCACCGTGCCGATCATCTGATCGGTGCTGGTGTGCCGGCTCGTCGCCTCGAAGGCCCGGGCGATGCCGAAGTCGATCACCTTGATGCCGCCCAGGGCGAACAGCACGTTGCCGGGTTTGAGATCGCGGTGGATCACGCCGGCGCCGTGGATGGCGGTCAGCGCCGTGGCGACGCCGACGGCCACGCCCTGCAGGGCGGCCCCGGTGAGCGGTCCCTGCCGGTCGACCAGCGCCGTGAGGGACGGGCCGTCGACGAATTCGACCACCAGGTAGGGCGGATCGTGCTCCGGATCGGCGTCGAGCACCGCGGCGGTCGAGAACGGCGGCACCTGGCCGGCCCGGCTGACCTCACTGCGGAACCGGCCCCGGAACTCGGGGTCGTCGGCGTACTCGGACCGGACGACCTTGATGGCGACCAGGGTCTGATCGGGGGCCCGGGCCAGGAAAACGCTGCCCATGCCACCCTGACCCAACCGGGCGACCAGGTCGTAGACCCCGAGACGGGTCGGGTCGCCGGGACGCAGCGGCACGCTCATGATGTGGTCAGAGCCCGTTCTGTCAGCGGTCGCGGGGAAGGCTACCGATGCCCGCCCGCGGTGGTCAAACCCGGGTCAACGCTCGTTTCGGCCACGACAAGACTTCGCACGCGCCGCGGCGGGGTGCCGTTCCGCGCGGCGCGTGCGAAGGGATCGAGGGAGCGGGCACACGATGACACACGGGAGGTCGGCCGGGCGTGTCGGAAATCCGTCGGCAGGAGGGAGCGGAACTGCTCGCCGTGGGAGTTATGGTTTGGCGTTGCGAGCGGAGGGGGAGCGGTTGAGCACGACAGCGGCCGGTCTGTCCGCGCAGCTGGCCGAGGCTCGGCAGTTCGCCGTCGACGCGGGGCGAGGCGACCTGGCGGAGCGGCTCGAGCGGGCTTCGGCGGCGCTCGCCGAGCGCAGTGACTCCGTCGTTGCCGTGGTCGGCGAGTTCAAGCAGGGCAAGAGCAGCCTCGTCAACGCCCTGCTGCACACCGACCTGTGCCCGGTCGACGCCGATGTGGTCACCGCGCTGCCGACGATTCTGCGGTTCGCCCGTCCGCCCGCGGCCTTCCTGGTCTCGGACGGCGACCGGCGTGAGCCGATCGAGTTCGCCGAGCTGTCCAAGCACATCACCGGCAGCGACGCTGATCCGGCGCCCCGGGCGGTCGAGGCCGGCATCGACCGGCGGCTGCTCGGCGCGGGGCTTGCCGTCGTCGACACACCGGGGGTGGGCGGGCTCGACTCGGCGCAGGGCAACCTCACCCTGGCCACGCTCACCACGGCGGGGGCGGCGTTGTTCGTCACCGACGCGGCGCAGGAGCTCACGGCACCCGAGGTCGACTTCCTCCGCCGTACGCGGGAACGGTGCCCCCGCACCTTTCTCGTGCTCACCAAGACCGACCTGCACGTCGAGTGGCGTCGCATCGCGTCGATCAACGACGCTCACCTGAAACGGGCCGGCCTCGACGTGCCGATCATCGGAGTGTCGTCGTTCCTGCGGGTGCGTGCCCACGCCCGCGACGACACCGCCCTCAACGAGGAATCCGGCTTCCCGCGCCTGGTCGAGCTGCTGCGCCGCGAGATCGTCGACGCCGACCGCAGCGAACGTACCGACAGCGCCCGTGCCGAGCTCGGCTTCGTCGTCGCGCAGCTGCGTGACCGCCTCGACGCCGAGGAGTCCGCCGCCGACCCGCGCCGCGTCGAGCGCTACGCCGAGCGGGCCCGGCGCAGCGCCCAGCTGGTGACCGGCACCTGGCAGACCGTGCTGGGCGACGGCATCCAGGACCTCGCGGCCGACGTCGACCACGACCTGCGCGAACGCCTCCGGCTGATCGTCATCCGGGGCGAGCAGCTGCTGGCCGAGTCGGATCCGCGCGACACCTGGCAGGACTTTCAGGCCTGGGCCGCCCGCGAGGCCAGCCGGGCCGCCGCCGACAACCTGATGCTGCTGGTCGCCCGGGCCGAGCAGCTCGCGCGGGACGTCGCCGACCGGTTCGGGATGGAGGCGCACGACCTCAGCGCGACCCTGCCCGCCGTCGGCCCCGCGGTGCACAAGGCACGCGACCTCGAGCTCGACTTCCAGAAGTCCACCATGCAGCAGTTCCTCGGCGCGTTCACGGCGGCCCGGGTCGCGTACGGCGGCTTCTTCGTGCTCGGCGGCGTCGGAGCGCTCGTCGGTGTCGCCTGGGCGGCGCCGCTGGGCCTGCTGGCCGGGGTCGCCTTCGGCCGCCGCCTGGTCAAGGCCGAAAAGGAACGCCAGGTGCAGCAGCGCCGCCATCAGGCCGGGCAGGAACTCCGCCGGTACGTCGACGAGGTCGGCTTCCACGTCGGCCGCGACAGCCGGGAGGCCGTCCGCCGCACCCAGCGCCACCTGCGCGACGAGTTCGCCACCCGGGCACGCGAGCTGAGCCGTTCCGCCGCCGCAGCCGAGGCAGCCGTACGCGAGTCCGTGTCGCTCACCGGCGAGCAGCGCCGCACCCGGGCCGCCGCCGTGGCCGAGCAGCGCCGCCGCCTCGAGAGGCTGGCCCCGTGAGCCTGCTCGACGACACCCGGGCCCTGCTCGACCGGGCCGTGGCCGAGACCCGTGATCCGCGCCTGGCCCGGGCCCGCGGCCGCCTCGACGAGCCGCTGCGGGTGGCCATCGCGGGCAAGCTCAAGGCCGGCAAGTCCACGTTGCTCAACGCGCTGATCGGCGAGGGGCTGGCGCCGACCGACGCGGGGGAGTGCACCCGGGTCGTCACCTGGTACGCGGACGGGCCCACGTACGCCGTCACCTCGTACCTGACCGACGGCAACGCCGAGGCGCGCCCGTTCACGCGGCGCGACGGCGCCGTCCGGATCGACCTGGGCCGCCCGTCCTTCCAGGTCGAGCGGCTGGAGGTGCGGGTGCCGAGCGCGCGCCTGCGCCGCCACACCCTGATCGACACGCCCGGCATCGAGTCGCTGTCGGCCGACGTCTCCGCCCGCACGACAGCGTTCCTCGAGGCCGAGGGCGAGCACGCCACCCAGACCGACGCGGTGATCTACCTGCTGCGGCACCTGCACAGCGGCGACGTCCGCTTCCTGGAGGCGTTCCACGGCGACGACGGCGCGGGCACGCCGGTCAACGCGATCGGCGTGCTGTCGCGGGCCGACGAGATCGGCGGTTGCCGGCTCGACGCGATGACCGCCGCCGAGCGGGTCGCCGGCCGCTACGCCACCGACGAACGGCTGCGGAAGCTCTGCCCGGTCGTCGTGCCGGTGGCGGGCCTGCTCGGGGCGGCCGGGGCGACCCTGCGCGAGGGCGAGTTCCGGGTGCTGGCCGAGGTGGCGGAGCTGCCCATGGACGACATCGTCGAACTGCTGCTGACCGCCGACCGGTTCGCGGCGACCGGCGACGAGCGGCGGCGGCTCGTCACGAGGCTGGGGCTGTTCGGCGTACGGCTGGGAACGCGGTTGATCCGCGAGGGCCACGTGACCGACGCGGCCGGGCTGGCCGCGGCCCTCACCGAGAACAGCGGCATCACCCGGCTGCGGGAGGTGCTGCGCACACACATCGAGGGCCGGGCCGAGGTGCTCAAGGCTCGCAGCGCTCTGGCCGCGCTCGACGACTGCCTGCCGCCCGGCTCACCGCTGGTGGCGGAGGCCGAGCGGATCCGCGCCGGGGCCCACGAGTTCGTCGAGCTGCGCCTGCTGCACCAGCTGCGCTCGGGCCGCCTGCCCGTGGCCGACGACCGCCGGGCCGAGCTCGACCGCCTGCTCGGCGGGGCCGGCAGCGCCCCGTCCGAACGACTCGGCGTGCCCGTCGACGACGTGGTGGAGGCGGCCCGAACGGCCCAGGCCCGCTGGCAGCGCCTGGCCGAACATCCGCTCTCGGCACGGGACTTCAAGGCCGCGGCCCGAGCCGCGGCCCGCACTTGCGAAGGCATTCTGGCCGGTCAGAACCAGCAGGGGTGACCCTCCCGCTCGCCGGGCTTCGTCAGCACCGTCTGGCTGGTGCCGTCGGTCTTCATGACCACGACTGTGGGCTCCTCGTAGGTCCCGCGCACGAAGGCGATCCACTTGCCGTCCGGCGAGAACGTCGGGTCCATCTCGCGCTCGGGCGAGTCGGTGAGCCGGCGCGGCGGCGTGCTGCTGTCCTTGGCGATGATGTAGATGTCGGAGTCGTTCTTGCCGATCTGCTTGGTGTAGACGATCCAGTGGTCGTTCGGGTCGAGGGCCGGGTCGACGGCCGGCCCCATGCTCGCGTCGGTGATGCGCCGCTCGACCTTGCGGGTCACGTGCATCGCGTACAGCAGCCGGGCGCCGTCACGCTCCTGCCAGTAGACGATCGCGTCGTTGTTGGACGTCCAGACCGGGTCGTCCTTGGGATCGTCCGACGTGGTGAGCTGCTTCGGCTTGCCGCCCGCAGCCGGGACGGTGAAGAACTGGTTGACCGGGCCGACCTTCTTCACGAACACGATCTGCTGGTCGTCACCCGACCAGGAGGCCCGCCCGTTGGTCGCGCCGGACGCCAGCTTGCGGCGGTTGCTGCCGTCCGCATCCATGATCATGATGTCGCTGGTCGAGCCGGGATTGAGATGCGTGAGCACGACCTGCTTCCGGTCGTGCGACCAGCGCGGCAGCGTGTCGCCGTCGACGGTTCCGGCCAGCTGCTCGCGGGCGGTGCCGAGGCCCGGCTTGAAGAACGAGACGGTCGAGACGCGGTCGGTCTGCGAGACGGGCCCGGTGTCGACCCGGACGAGCAGCCGCGCATCGGTGGCCAGGCCGGGGATGGGGGTTCCGGCCGGCGCCGACGAGGAGGCCGGCAGGGAGGGGGGCGTCGAGCCCTGCGCCTTCTCGGCGCCGTCGCCGTTGCCCCAGTTGAGCGCCACGAGGGTTCCGGCGGTGGCGGCGATGAGCACCGCGCCGGCTGCGCCCGCGATCGCGAGGCGGCGGTTCCTCCGGCGCGGGTGGGGCGGCTCGGGGTCTGCCGGCTTGCTGATTTCGTACGGGCGTAGGCGATCAGCCGGGGGCGGGGTTCCCACTCCGGGGTCATACGGCCCTCCGACACCCGGTCCGTACGGGCGGGGTCGCTCAGCCGGAGGCGGTGTCCCCACTGGTTCGCGTGGGCGCTCGGCCGCGGGCGGTGTGCTGACCGGCTCGTACGCGCGTGGCCGCCCGGCCGGAGGCGGTGTGCTGACCGGCTCGTACGCGCGTGGACCCTGGGCCGGAGGCGGTGTTCCCGCCGGTCCATGCGGGTAGGTGTGCTCAGCCGGAGGCGGTGTTCCGACGTCAGGGGTGGTCGGGAACGTGGCCGTGGGAGCCAGCGGCGGGGTCGGCGTCGAACCCGGAACGGAAGCGGCCCCCCGGCTGAATGCGACCGGACTGCGCTGCTCGCCCTCCACCGCCTGCGTCGGCATGGCCTGAGTCGGCGTCGGATGTACACCAGCTGCCGCGACCGCCTCCGCTGAACCCTGAACATGCGGCGCGACCGATCCCGCCTCGAAGCTCCGCGACACCGGCTGGTTGTCCGGTTGCCACCCCGGCTCGACGTTCTGCTGGGCGGTTCGGGGCATCGCCCCCGTGGCTGACGTCGGCGCGGCAGCCGGCGACTCCGCGTGGTCGGCCCACGGGTCCTGTGCCTCCGGGTGCTCGGGAGCGGCGAGCGGCGCCCCCGTGGCCACGGCCGCGCCCAGGGCGATGCTGTGCTCAGGATGCGGGTCGGCCACGACCGGCCGCCCGAACTCCTCGGACAGCATCTGCGCCACCAGTGGGATCCGCGACGACCCACCGGCCAGCAGCACCGCGCTGACCTGCCCCGCGTCGACCCCGGCCCCGCGCAGAGCCCGCCGCGTGGCCGCGATCGTGTCCTCCAGGGCGGGCGAGATCATCGACTCCAGCTCGGACCGGTTGAGCCGCACCCGCGTGTGCAGCCCCGGAAGCGCGACGGGGATCGAGGTCTCGGTGTCGAAGGACAGCGCCTCCTTGGCCTCCACGCAGTCGCGCCGCAGCCGGGCCAGCGCCTCGGTCACCGCGTCGTCGTCCGGGTCGAGCCCCTGCGCCGCGCTGCCGAGCGCCCCCACGACGTGCGCGAACACCGCCTCGTCGAAGTCGGCCCCACCCAGCTGCTCGACCCCTTCGGGCTCACCCACCAGCGAGAACCCGTCCGCATCGCGCCGCAGCAACGCCACATCGAACGTCCCGCCGCCCAGGTCGTACACCAGGACGGTCTCACGCAGCGCGATTCGCCGAGCCGTCGCGTGCTGCAGCGCCGCCGCCTCCGGCTCGGTGATCAGCTTGACCGCACCCGCGTCGGCCAGCCGCACGGCCTGCGAGAACTGCTCCCGCTTGTACGGCCCCCAGTTGGCCGGATGCGTCAGCGTCAACGAGGCGGGAGCCCCGTCCCGCAGCCGGGTGACTTCATCCAGCACATGCCGCAACAGCTTGGCCGTCAACGCATGAGCCGAGAACGGCGTCCCACCCACCAGAATGGGAACCGGATCCCCGATCCGCCGCTTGAACTCCCGAGCCAGCCGCCCCGGTTCCGCCAGCCCCCGCCGCTCGGCAGCCTCCCCCAGAAGCAGCCCACCGTCATCTTTGACAAACACCAACGACGGAATCTCGGCCCGCCGCCCACCCAGCCGGACAACCTCGACCCGCCCCGCGTCATCACGCACAGCCGCCGCCGTCTGAGTAGTGCCCAGGTCGATGCCGAGCCCGTAGGTCCCCTTCACGCCGTAGATAGTCCCATCACCGATCCAGTCCCGATGCTGCCCAAACGGGTATCCCGACCAATCGGACGGCCCACACGCATTCCCCGAGCTCCCGCGACAGCTGCCGATCGATCGCGACGACGATCTCGGGATCGACGCGGGCGATCGCCTCGGCGGATCCTGTCCACGGCCCGGGGAACAGCGCCTCCGCGAACAAGCGGTTCGCGCGACGCCGGCGCAGCCCATGGTCCGAGGTCCGCGTGAGGCAGCGCGGCTTGCCCTGGACGGCCGGCACGTCGAATTCGAGCTCGGTGCAGGACACCGGCTCGTCCGGCGCCAGCGATCCGTACCGCGGTCGCCGCTCGGAAGACGGTGTCGAAAATCTGTCCCTCGGACGAGTGCCCGGTTCATCATCGGGAGAGGCAGCCCTGTCCTTGATCACTTCTGACCTGGGGAGTTCACCTTGCCGAAACCTCTGGCCCCGCGCCGATGGGTAGGTTCCAGTCATTCTCGACAACGTTGATCCCTTCATCGGCACCGCGGCGACGGATCTGCCTCCCGCCCGCGGTCTGGCCGGCACGTGGTGGTTTCCGAAGCCGCAGGTGGGCAACACCCACCCCGGGGCCACCGCGCCCTTCGGCATGGTGTCGGCCTGCGCCTACTCGGGCGCCTACCCGACCGGGTACGGGCTCTACACCAAGAACACCGAGGGCGTTCCCGAGACGATGTTCGAGCGGGTGCAGGCGTCCGGGTTCACCCATTTCCAGCAGTCCGGCACCGGGGCCATCCGTAAGTACTACAACTATGTGCGGGTCACCCCGATGGTGCAGCCGCTCGACGAGCTCGGGCAGTCGTGGCCGCTGCACGACGAGGAGGCGTCGCCGGGCTATTACGCGGCCACGCTGGGCACCGGCATCCGCAGCGAGATCACGGTGGGCGAGAAGGTCGCCGTGCACCGGTACACGTTCCCGGCGCACAGCAGCGCCCGCGTGGTCATCGACCTGTCGTGCGGCGGGCTGGCCACCGAGTTGGGCCGGACCGTTCCGCTGCGGGCCCAGATCGAAAGTATGGGGCACGGGCGCGCGCAGGGCACCGTCGTCATGGAAGGGGTGCCGCTCTCGGTGTACGCCGAGGTCGACAGCCCGGGGTGGCGGCAGATGCTGTGGTACGACCGGCGCCTGATCGACGGGGGCACCCGGCTCGACTTCGACAGCATCCGGCCCACCAACCTGCGCCCGTTCGGGCTGCTCTTCATGGGCTCGGCCCGCGCCGGGCAGACGATCGAGGTGCGGCTGGGTTTCTCGCTGCGCGGCAACGATCAGGCGCGGGCCAACCTCGTGCGGGAGTGCGGCTCGGACCGGCCGGCGTTCACCGCCGTACGCGCGAAGACCCGGGCCACCTGGCGCGAGCATCTCGGCAAGGTGCAGGTCGAAGGGGGCACACCGGCCCGGCGTACGGTGCTGTCGACCGCCTTGTACCACGCGCTCATCAAGCCCTGCTTCGCCGACGACGAGAGCCCGTTCTGGCCCGACTCCGGCCCGTACGCGTTCGACGTCTGCACCATGTGGGACATCTACAAGACGCAGATCCCGCTGTTGTCCGCGCTTGTGCCCGACCGGGCGGCCGACCTGCTCGAATCGCTCATCCGGGTGTGCGAGGAGGAGGGCAACTTCCCGATCGGCTACCGGATGGCCCGTGGCGCCGACCGGTTCTTCCGGCAGGCCAGCGCGCTCGCGCACACCGCGCTGGCCGACGCGCACGCCCTGGGCACCTCGCGCATCGACTGGGCCTGGGCTCTCGTGCACATGGTCGACGACCTGCGCCGCATGTACGGCGAGGACTTCTACGAGCACGGCGTCGTGCATCCGATCACACACACCCTCGACCTGGCGATCGGCTACCACTGCACGGCCCGGGTGGCCCGCGCGCTCAACGACCACCGGCTCGCCGCCGATCTCGAGGAGCGCAGCAAGGGCTGGGTCAACGCCTTCGACCCGGACAGCGGCCTGCTCCGGAACTCCGAGTTCTACGAGGGCGGCAAGTGGAACTACTCGTTCCGGCTGCTGCACGACATGCGCGCGCGCATCGGTCTGGCCGGCGGCGACGCCCGGTTCATCAAGAAGCTCGACCGGTTCTTCGGCTTCGGCGCCGAGACGGTCAAGCAGCCCGGCCGGCGCCCGCCCGCGGCCGAGATGGCGGCCGGCTACGCGCTCAAGCGTTTCGAGGGCCTGAACAACGAACCCGACATGGAAGCCCCCTGGGCGTACCACTACGCCGGCCGGCCCGACCGCACCGCCGAGATCGTCCACTCCGCGCTGACGTGGCAGTTCGGCACCGGGCCGGGCGGGTTGCCGGGCAACGACGATTCGGGCGGGCTGAGCTCCTGGTACGTGTGGGCGTCGCTCGGCCTGTTCCCGGTGGCCGGCCAGCATCTGTTCCTGGTCAACACTCCCGCCTTCGCCAGCGCGACCATCCAGGTGCCCGAGGGCGAGTTCCACATCGAGACCAGCGGCCACCGCGAGACCCCGATCGGCGTCGACGGCCTCGATCATGAGCCGCCACCCCTGTACGTGCAGGAAGCGACCCTGAACGGCAAACCCCTGCCCGCGAGCCACCTGAGCGCCGCCGATGTGCACCGCGGCGGCCGGTTGCACCTGCGGCTGGGTCCGGAGCCGTCGAGCTGGGGGAGTGGGAACCGCCCACCTTCCCTGTCCGATCCGCTGGAGGACACGCGTTGAACAAACCCGACCGTCGTCTTGTCATCGTGGTCCGCGCGGACCCGGTGATCTGCGGCCATTCCGGCGAGGCCCGCAACCTCGCCGAGGTCGCGCTCACCCGGGGCTTCACGGACGTCCGCCTGCTCACCTGGCCCATCCCGGTGCTGCAGGCGGCCGGTCTGCCGCTCAAACCACTCGACCGGCTGCTGCCCTACAGCGAGGGCATCACGGTCGAACGCCCGGAGGCGGTGGGCGACTACCGCGTGCCCGACGGCCGCCACATGGCCGGCCTGACCGGGCGCCTGGTCGAGCTGCTGGCCGAGCCGATACCGACAGTCTGCCTGTCGATGTATCTCGTGCCGCACCAGACCGTCGTGGTGGACGCCGTCACCGCGGCCCGGGCGGCCGGCCTCGACCCGCAGGTGCACACCATCGCCAAGGCGGTCGGCTCGGATGTCACCAACGTCATCCGCCAGTGCCTGCGGGAGGGCCGCTTCGGCGCGGCGACGGTCCTGTTCACCACGTTCCTGGCCAACGACGAGGTGGTAGCGGTCTCGGAGTACACCAAGGACGAGATCATCTCGTCGGCTCTCGAGGTGGATGCCGCGTGCGGCACGACGTTCGCCGCGCAGTGCCGCGAGCGGGTGACGGTCAGCTACCCGCCGATCGACTCGTCGGCCTACCTGGACCTCGACCCCGAGGCGGTCGACGCCGCCCTGGCCAAGCGTGGTCTCGAGCGCGACGGCTACATCCTGTTCCTGTCCCGGGTCGCCCGGGCCAAGGGCATTTACGACCTGGTCATCGCGTACGGCCAGATGCGCAGCCGCGACACCGTGAAGCTGGTGGTGGCCGGCAACGGCCCGGCGCTCGAACACGTCCAGGCGATGTCCAAGGAGGACGACCGCATCATCTTCCTCACGGACGTCGACGACGAGGAGAAGCCCCTGCTCATGCGGGGCTGCGCGGCCTACGCCCTGCCCACCAAGCCCGAACCCGACTTCGTCGAGACCTTCGGCATAGCCCTGGCCGAGAAGATGCTGGCCGGCGGCGGACCGGTCGTCACGACGCTCACGGGCGGCACCGGCGAGGCCGTCGGCGACACCGCGATCATCGTCGAGCCCGGCGACATCAACGCCCTGGCCGAGGCCCTGGACCATGCCGTTCTGGAGATGCCCGAGGCGGACAAGGCCGAGATGGCGTCCCGGGCCCTGGAGAAGGCTCTGACCTTCGACCGCAGCGCGGTCTTCGACGACCTCCTGGCCCAGGCCAAGATCTGACGAGGCGCCGCCGCGACGGGCTGGACTGGGCTGGGAGTTGACGGGACGCCGCCGCGACGGGCTGGACTGGGCTGGGAGTTGACGGGACGCCGCCGCGACGGGCTGGACTGGGCTGGGAGTTGACGGGACGCCGCCGCGACGGGCTGGAGCGGGCTGGGAGTTGACGGGACGCCGCCGCCACGGGCCGGAACAGGCCCCTGGCGGCGGCGCGCCGGATCAGGCGGGTTCGATCCAGATGTTGCGGTAGCGGACGTTCGCCCCCGGATCGCCGTGGTCCTGCAGGCGGATCGGGAGGGCGGACGGGCTTTCGGCGGCGCCGTTGCCGGTGGGGCCGTCGATCTCGATGTTGTTGTGGACGGTCACGCCGTTCCAGACGACCGTGACCCGGGCGTTCTCCGTCTTCGTCGTGCCGTTCCAGCGGGCGGCGCGGAACGTGACGTCGTAGCTCTGCCAGGTTTCCGGTGCGGTGCCGGCGTTGGTCGAGGGCGCTCGCTTCTGATAGATCGCGGCGGAGTCGTCGTTGGCCAGGGTCGCCTTCCCGTACGTGTCGAGGACCTGGAGCTCATAGCGGTCCTGCAGATAGATGCCGCTGTTGGCCCGCTGCTGCCCGGTCACGTCGGCCGGCAGATTGGGCAGCCAGAACTCGGCGTGCAGCTTGAAGTCGCCGTACGACTGCTTGGTTCTGATGTCGCCGCCCAGCACCTCGCCCGAGCCGCCGGAGACCGGCCAGGTCACCGCGCTGCCGTCGCCGTTGCGGAAGGCGTTCAGGGTGCCGCCGTCGAACAGCGTCACCCGGCTGGTGCCGTTGTGAGTCCAGCGCTGCTGGGCGACATCGGCCCACTCGTAGATCTGGACCTGCGTGCCGTCGGCGGTGGCTCCGCCGGCCACGTCGAGCACCTTGTTGGACGCCGGGTTGAGCAGCGAGCCGTTGGCCTGGGCCCGCCACACCTGGGCGGCGCTGTTGTTGCAGGTGTACAGCTGCACCTTCGTGCCGTTGGCAGTGCCGCCGTTGTCGATGTCGAGGCACTTGCCCAGCGCCCGCAGCGTGTCACCCTCGCGGGTCCAGCTCTGCGCCGTCGAGTTGTTGCAGGTGTACAGCTGCACCTTGGCCTTGTCGGCGATGCTCGCGTTGTCCACATCCAGGCACTTACCGCCGATGCCCGTCACCGTGCCTGTCTTGTTGGTGGCGCCTGTGGACAACGAGCCGACAGTCAGGCTGTCCAAGTTGACGTGGCCGATGTCGCCGGTGTCGACGCGGTACGAGACGGTGTTGCCGCCGGCTCGCAGTGTGGCCGTGTCGTTCAGGTTGGCCCAGGTGTCCCAGTTCCCGGTGTCGGCCAGGCTGACCTGCTTCACCTTGGCGCCGTTGACGTGGAGGCTGATCGTCTTGGCGCCGGCCGACGGGTTGGGGCCGTTGCTGAAGCGCAGCGCCGTCGGGTAGGCGCCGGCCGTGGGCACGTTGACCGTGAAGGTGGTCGCCGCGCCGACCGCGTTGTGCCCGGCCGAGAAGCCGGTGCCGGTGTAGCCGGGGTGGTCGCTGGCCACCGACGTGCCGGGGCTGAGCCCGGAGAACTCGGCCTCGACCCGGTCCGACTTCAGCGTCGTGCCGTTGGCCAGGCTGTTGAGCGTGTACCAGGCTTCGGTGCTCCACAGCGAGTTGTTCGAGGCTGAGGTGAACGGGCGCGGCGAGCGGACGTGTACCACCCGGCCCGGCTTGAGGCCGGCCAGCTTCAGTGTCACCTTGAGCTTGTCGGTCGACAGGGTGGCTGACGACACCGACAGCGTCTCCTCATCGACCTTCGGTCCGCCGTAGGCCGGCGTGGGGACGTACCGCCACTGCTTGGCGCGGTACCGGCCGGCCAGGTTGGCCGCGGTGGCGTCCGAGACGGGCTGCGTGTACTCGAACTCGAAGCCGTCGGCGATGGCGCGCATGGCCTTGATGTCGAAGACGCTCGCCGAGTTCGGCGCCAGCTTCTGCAGGCCGTACGTCAACTTGCCTTCCTGCCCCCAGTTGCCGCCCGCGCCGAGCCCGCCGACGTAGAGCGCGCCGTCCGGGCCCTGGTTCAGCCGCAGCACACCCATCTCGAGCCCCTGCGTCAGCCGGAACACCGCGCCCTGGTATTGGCCGTTGACCTTCTCCAGGTACGCGCGCTGGATCCCGCCGTACGTGACGTCGCCGAACAGCATCTGACCCGAGTACGGGCCGGAGTTCAGCATCAGCGGCGTGCTCGGCGAGTTGGCGATCTCGTTCTGCGGCAGCCACAGCACGGGCTGGGTGACCGGCTGCTGGTCGAACGGGCCGTCCGGGTTGGTGTAGTGGCCGAAGAAGCGGTCCTGCTTGACCTGCAGCAGTTTCGAGGAGGGCAGCCAGCCGCCCTGGTTGTCGAGCACGAAGATGTCGCCGTCGGGCCCGAAGGTGAGGCCGTTCGGGGTGCGCAGGCCGCCCGCGATGTACTGCACCGCTCCGGTCGTACGGTTGATCTTCAACGTGGTGCCGCGGTTCGGCGAACCTTGCGGCTCGGTGGTCGCGCCACCCAGGTTGATCGAGACGGACAGGTTCAGATAGAAGAAGCCGTCCTGGTAGAGCAGGCCGAACGCGAACTCGTGGAAGTTGCCGTCGAACGGCCACGTCGCGACCCGGCGGTACTGGTCGATCGTGCCGTCGCCGTTGGTGTCGTTGAGCTCGGTCAGCTCGTGCTTCTGGGACACGTAGATCTTGCCGTCGACGATCTTCAGGCCCATCGGCTCCCGCAGCCCGGTGGCGATCTTCTTGTACGTGACCTGGCTCGGCGACGTGTTGCCGGTGACCCCGCTGAGGACGTAGACCTCGCCCGCCACCGCTTCGCTGCCACCCCAGGTGGCGATCGCGAGCCGGCCGTCGGGGAACCAGTCCATGGCGCTGACCTGCGGGTTGAAGCCGGACGGGCGCAGGTTGGTGAGCGTGTAGCCGGGGTGCACCCCGGTCAGCGGCAGCCCGTCGCCCGGGCTGTCGCCGGCGGTCTCGCACTCCTTGCGGCCGGGCGCGGTCACCCGCACCACGCCGGCGTCGGTGCTCAGCACGTTCGCCGGCACCACCGTGTACGCGGTGGCGCCGGGCGGCCGCCACTCGAGCGTGAGCTGCTGGCCGCCGTCGCGCTCGAAGTAGTCGATGGTGAGGGCGTGGTAGCCGGTGGTGAGGCTGACCGAGCCCTCCTTGGCGGTGGCTCCGTGGGCGCCGTCGTGGTCGATGACAGTCGCGCTGTCGATCCGCAGCCGTGAGCCGTCGTCACTGGTCAACCGGAAGCCGTACGTGCCGGCGGTTGTGATGTTGACGTTGCCGAGCACCTCGGACTGGAAGCGGTCCTCGAGGCCGAAGTCGGCCGCGGTCGTCCAGTTGATCGTCGAGAGCTTCTTGTCGATGTTGGGGGTCTGGCCGGGTTTGAGCGTGCAGAGCGAGTCACGCGAGACCTGCAAATCGAACGTGCGCAGGGTGATGCCGGGCTCCTGCGGAGGTGGAGCAGCTGCCGCGGCAGCGGGGAGGGCGGGCAACAGGCCCGCGAGAGTAGTGACGGTGAGCAGCGCCAGCTGTTTCTTCATCGGACCGTCCAGGCTTCGACAGGGATCGATGCCAGCACGCTAGGCCGACTTCTGCATGTGGGTCCATAACTTTGGCGTAATTATCGAAAAGTCTTGTTATTTGTTTTGAAACTTGCCTGTTACTTCCGCGTCGGCTTGCCCCAACGGCCGGTCACCGTCCGCAGTGGGCACACGCGCCGGGATCGCAGGCGGCAATCCGTGCTGGCGATCAGCAGAGCCACACCCCAGATGACGTACGCGGACATGGCAGCGGCCAGGACGCGTCGGAAACTCGCTGTCCGAGCCCGACGCCAGTTGCACGAAGCCCAACGATCGGAGTCAGCTTGATCGTGGCGGCCAGGCCGATGCCGATGCCTGCCGAATTAGGCGACGAGGCCCGTTCCGGCCCGGCAGCACGACGCCCACGCGAACTGAGCGGGCGCCGCGCAGTCAGGGGTTCAGGAAGTCGTCGCCGAGTAGGGAGCGCAGGCGGGACAACGCGCGGGTGTCTCGCATCTTCACCGCCGACGCCGAGATGCCCAGGATCGAGGCCACGGTGTCGACGCTGTGGTCCTCGGCGTGGCGCAGCACCAGCACGGCTCGGTCGTCGACGGTCAGCTGGGCCAGCGCGTCGACCAGGGTGAGGTGCAGGTCGGGGCCACCGCCGACATCGGCCCCGTCCGGCTGGTCGGGCATCTCGGCCAGCACGATCTCGGAGCCGCTGCGTCGCTTGTGCTGGTCGAACACCAGGTTCATCAGCACCCGGCGGCTGTAGGCGTCCAGGTTCGTGCCCGTGCGGATTCGCTTCCAGACCACGTACATCTTGGTGAAGGTCTGCTGGGTCAGATCCTGTGCCAGGTGCCAGTCCCGGCACATCAGGTACGCGCTGCGCCGTAGCCGGGTGGCCGTCGACTCCACAAAGGCCGTGAACTCGCGATCCTGGGTCGTTCTGGTCGACTGCTGTTCCGCTGGACGGGACGCCGTCACGGTGTCCGTCACTGGACGCCCCCGACCGCGGCGCCCACCGGGCAGATGCGACCGACGATGTCCTGCACGCCGCTTCTCGCCGCGTAGCCGGACTGGAAGGCCGTGAATTGTGCGGCGTCCACCAGGCGCACGCGGAACGACTCGGGCAGATCCTTGGGACTCACCGCGTCGACGAAGTCGGGGCTGTCCGCCCACAGCCGGCGGAATTTCTCGTACGCCGTCGATCGGCTCTCGAAGACTACGGTGGCGACCCGCGGATCGTTGCCGAGCGCCGACGCCAATGCCGCCTGCTTTGGGACGCTCGTGTCCGATTTCAGGAAGATGGCCACGTCGGTGGCGTCCCTCTCCACCGGATCGACCGAGCACGACGGCGCAGCCGGAGGCCGCATGGCCGCCGCGACGGTCAACGCCGGCTCCGCCTGGGACGGCAGGTTCAGCCCCGCCACGATTCCCAGCACAGCCAGTACGCCCCCGGCCGCCCCCGCCACCTGCCGGCGTCGCCGCCGCACCTGCCCACCCCGCGCGATGGCCGCGTTCGCCATCACCGCCGGATCGGCTCCCGGATCGTCGTCGACCGCCCGCTCGAAGTGCTCCCGCAGATCCACAGCCTGCTCTCCCATCCACTTGATCAGTCCTTCAGCAGATAGGACCGGTCAGCCTCCCGTTCCGGTCACATCGTTGCCGCGCGCACGGACCAGCGCTCGCAAAACGCGCCCCGGGCCACCGATCAGGCGGGGGCATGCCGGCTGACATGCACGTGGAAAGGATCGAGCCCGACCTCGGCCCGCCGCTGGTGGGGTGTTCCTGTCCGCCGGCATGCTGGCGTTCACCTGCGGTGGAGTGGTGGCGAGCGACCCTGCCGGTCACGGATGACGGTGCAGCGGTGACGTGTCGCCGACGAGCCAGAGATGCCCGAAGGGGTCGAAGAACCCACCCTGCCGATGCGGGCCCCACGGCATGGCGTGATCCCGCACCGGATCGTGATACTCCGCCCCCGCCGCGGCCGCCCGCTCGGCGAACTGATCCGGATTGTCGACGAAGACCTCGACCCGGACGGTCGTGGTGCCGGCCGAAACGGGCGTGGCCCACCGATTTTTCGCCGGCTCGGCCAGGAAGAACGGCGCGCCCTCGATCTCCAGCCCGACCACCGACCCGAGGTTCCACAGCTCCACGGCGCCCAGAGCCCGTTGATACCAGGCCGACGCCGCCGCAGCATCCGGCACCGCGACCATGGCTGAGATAGTCGTCATCGGCCGCACGATACGCGTCCTCGGTTCGCCCGCTGGCACGTTCTTCGCGATCTATGGAAGGCCGTGAGTCCGGGGTTCAGTACGAGCGTGCGCCAGTAGTGAGGAGCGGTCATCTTTCATGCCGTGCGCCCTACCGGACGAGTTCGGGTAATGCGGGGCTTCAGGACGAATCGCGGGCGAGCAGGCCGTCGACGAGGAGTTGGAGCATGCGGAAGGCCTGGTCGACATCGGCGGCGGCGAGCATGATGCCGGCCATGCTGGCCGAGACGTCGGGTGGGTGGATGTCGGTGCGCAGAGTGCCGTCGGCCCGGCCGGCCTCGAGGAAGGTGGCGATGGCGCCGTTCAGGTGTTCGCGGGTGTTGCCGGACGTGATGGCGCCGCTGGCTATCACGGCCCGCAGGGCTTCGGCCATGCCGTGCTTGGTGGCCACGAACTCCTGGTAGCGGCGCATCCATTCGCGCAGCGCTTCCGGTGGGGAGTGGTCGGCCAGCAGCGTCGGGGCCAGGGCTGAAAGGCGGGTCAGTTCGCTGCGGTAGACCTCTTCGACCAGGGCTTCGCGGGAGGGGAAGTTCCGGTAGAGCGTGCCGACGCCGACGCCGGCCTCTTGCGCGATGGTTTCAATCTTCACGGGGTCGGGGCCGGTGGTGAAGGCGCGCGTCGCCGCCTCGATGATGCGCTCGCGGTTGCGCCGGGCGTCCTTGCGCGCGCCGGGACGCCGCTCGGTGTCGGGAACCGGAATCACCATCCCTGAGCAGAAGCGGAATCGATTCCGTTTCTGCTACGGTCGAGTCGAAGTAAGCGGAATCGGTTCCGCTTGCGGCCATCCTAGGGGGTCGTCATGAGCACGCGCGGGAAGCTCGGCCAGTACGACGTGCTGCGCGTCGGTTTCGGCGCCATGCAACTGGAACACGCCGACCGGGGCGACGCCGTCACGATTCTGCGCCGGGCGGTCGAGCTCGGCGTCGACCACCTCGACACGGCCCAGTTCTACGGGCCGGGCACGGTCAACGAGCTGATCCGCGAAGCTTTGCACCCGTACGCCGACGGGCTGCGGATCGCCACCAAGGTCGGCGCGGTCATCCATCCGACCGAGCGGCTGGCCGCCGCCCAGAAGCCTGCCGAGCTGCGGGCCGCGGTCGAGCAGAACCTGCGGACCCTGGGCGTCGATCAGGTCGCCGTCGTCAATCTGCGCCGGGCCGACAGGGCGCCGGGAATCATCGCCACCGGTGATCAGTCCGTCGACCTCGACAGCCAGCTGGCCGAGCTGGTCGCGCTGCGTGACGAGGGCAAGATCGGCGCGATCGGGTTGAGTCACGTCAGCCTGGCCCAGCTGCGGCAGGCGCTCCCGGCCGGCATCGTGTGCGTACAGAATCTCTACAACGTGCTCACCCGCGAGCACGAGGACGTGCTTGTCGAGTGCGCCGCGCGGGGCATCGCCTGGGTGCCGTACTTCCCGCTGGGGTCGGCCTTCGACCGCATTCCCAGCGTCACCGCGCACCCGGTGGTCGTCGCTCAGGCGGAGCGCCTCGGCATCACCCCGGCTCAGGTGGGGCTGGCCTGGCTGCTCGGGCACAGCCCGGCCACGCTGCTGATCCCGGGCACCCGCGACCTCGGCCACCTGGCCGACAACATGGCCGTCACCCGCATCGAACTCGACCGCGAGGCCACGGAGGCCCTGAACGCGCTGGCATGAGGATCCGCGCCGCGGGAAGACCCGCGCCTCGTCACGGCGGGCAGGCGGCGCGTGAAGACCCAGTGTCCAGCGGGGGCGGGTGAGCACCCCCCGTCGCGTGCAGCGTGTGAGGACCTCGCGTCGCGTGGCGGTCAGGTGAGCACCCCGCGTCGCGTGCAGCGTGTGAGGACCTCGCGTCGCGTGGCGGTCGGGTGAGACCCCGTGCCGTGTTGCGGTGGGCAGGCGGCGTGTGAGGACCCGCGTCGTGTGGCGGCGGGTGAAGACGCGCCGCATCACGGCGGGCGGCGGCGGGCGGTCAGACCTCGGTGAACTCGCCGAGCGGGCCGTGGAGGCGGTCGGCGTGGACGGTCAGGAACGGCTTGCGGGTCATGCCGAGGGCCTTCATGCGGGCGGCCATCGGGTGATCGTCGTCCAGGCGTACGCGGAAAGCGCCCCGCCCCAGACGCGCCCCCGACAGCTGCATCGGCACCTGGCCGCGTAGCAGGCGCCCGGCCTGGGCGCCATGGTCGAGATAGGACCAGGCCGGCAACGCGGACTGCACGGCGAACGGCAGCCGCACCCGGCCGTGGCGGAAGGACGCGCGCACGACCTCGGTGGCCCGGTCGCGCACCACGACGTCGGTCTCCATCTTCGAGAAGCGCAGGTCGGCGTCCATCAGCCACTTCGGCAGGGCCCAGAAGTCCTGGCCCGCCTCGCGGGTGAAGGCGCCCGTGACGGGCAGGTCGACCATGTGCAGGCCAGGCGGGCCGGACGGGCCGCGCACGAGCAGGCCCACGCCCACCTCGTCGTACGACTTGAGGGCGAACTCGTCGTAGTGGATGCACATGATCATGGTGATGGCGCGGCCGAACACCGAGAACGGGCGCAGCGGGGTGCCGGCCAGCACCGAACGGGCCTGTTCGGACCGGGCCGTGAAGACCGCGGCGGTGAACCGGGCCGACGTGATCTGCACCGGGAGGGTGACTTTCTCGCCCTGCAGGGTCCACACACCGTCGCCGATCCGTTCCGCCATGCGGCGACCCTACCGTCCGGCGGGTGGCCGGGCCGAGCCTGAAGTGGTAGGGCTTCGGTATGTCGATGACGACAGTGGGAGTTCTGCGCGAGACCGCCAGCCGCGAACGCCGCGTGGCGCTGACCCCGGACGGCGTCGCCCGCCTACGACGCGGCGGCGAGTTCCGGGTGCTGGTCGAGGCGGGCGCGGGCCGCCCGGCCTGGTTCGACGACCGGGCGTACGCCGAGGCGGGCGCCGAGATCGGGTCGAGACAACAGGTGTACGACGAGAGCGAGGTGCTCCTGGTCGTGCGGCCGCCCGACGACGTGGCCGGGGTCCCGCCCGGCCGCATCCTGATCGGGCTGCTCGATCCGCTCGGCGACCCCGCGCTGGCCGGGACGCTGGCCGGTCAGGGGATCACGGCGATCAGCCTCGACCTGCTGCCGCGCACGCTGAGCCGGGCCCAGCCGATGGACGCGCTCACCTCTCAGGCCAATGTGGCCGGTTACAAGGCCGCGCTGCTGGCCGCCGAGGCGTACGGCGGGTTCTTCCCCATGCTCGTCACGGCGGCCGGCACGACCCGGCCGGCCCAGGTGCTCGTGCTGGGCGCGGGCGTCGCCGGGTTACAGGCCCTGGCCACCGCGCGGCGGCTGGGGGCGCAAGTCACCGGGTACGACGTCCGCGAGGCTGCCCGGGCCGACATCGCCTCCACCGGCGCCGCCGTGCTGGAGCTCGGCAGCGGTCAGAACACCGACGACGGGTACGCCCGGCAGCTCGGCGACGACGAGGCGGCGCGGCAGCTGTCGGCCCTGACAGCGGCCGTGCCCCGGTTCGACGTGGTGATCACGACCGCGAAGGTGCCGGGCGGCCGCTCGCCGTTGCTGGTCTCCGACGAGGCCCTGGCCGCGATGAAGCCGGGCTCGGTGGTGATCGACCTCGGCGGGAACGTGGCCGGGGCGGCGGCCGACACCCGGGCCGTGACCGACCACGGCGTCACGGTGATCGGCGCGCCCAACCTGGCCTCGACCGTGCCGGTGGCGGCGTCCACCGCGTACGCGCGAAATGTCGTGGCCCTTCTCGGCGGCCTCCTACCCGACGGTCGTCTGCCCAGCGATAGCACCGACGAGGTCCTGGCGGCGGTGCTGGTCACGCACGACGGCGAGGTGGTGCACCCCCGCCTGCGCGACGTTCAAGTGGGCGGCGTTGGTGAGCGTGACGTTCAAGTGGGCGGCGTTGGTGAGCGCGACGTTCAAGTGGGCGGCGTTGATGAGCGCGACGTCCAAATGCGCGGTGTTCATGAGCGCGACGTTCAGGAGAGCGACGTTCAGGAGGAGACCCGATGAGTCCGCTGCTGCTGGCCGATCTGACTGTTTTCACGCTCGGGTTGCTGGTCGGTTTCGAGGTGATCAGTAAGGT
>NZ_JAMQOL010000092.1:0-23151 GCF_023717965.1 Paractinoplanes hotanensis
TTATCAAGCACCCTGTTGAGTTCTCAAAGAACAACCACACCCGGCCAACCGCTCCGGGGCACTCGCTCAACTTTACTTGGGCTTTTCCTTCTCGTCAAACCCGGGTAACTTCCCCGAAATTCGCGATCCAGAACTGCTCAAGCCCGCAAGAATCTACATCAGCTATCGCTGAAGCATTTCCTCGGGATCCCCCCAGGACGGCCGCGCCGGGCCTCTGAAGAGTCCCGCTCGCTCGCCCGTCTCCCTGGCGGCTCGGTAAACATTACAGGGCCGTGCCATGGACGCCAAATCGGCCCCCTGCGAACCACGTCACAGGGGGCCGATCAGTCAGAACCTTAAGATCGCGGCCCGCTCGCCCGAGGCACTTTCCCCAGCTCACGAGCATTTCGATCATGACCGGCGAGCACGCCAACCAGCCCACCCTCCCTAGGGGGACCCCCACAGGTCAGTGTGGTGGAAAAGAGTGATCTTTGCTTCGCGATGCGGGCCGCCCTGTGGACGGCCCGCGATTGTGGACAACGGGCGAGGCGGGGCCTACGCGGTGTATTCGACGCCGGCGAAGGTTCGCTTTCCGCGGCGCAGCACCAGGAACTGGTTGTGGAGCAGGGTGTCGGCGGTGGGCACGGCCTCGCCGTCGGTGATGCGCTCGTTGTTCACGTAGGCGCCGCCCTCGGTGATCGTGCGCCTGGCCTCGTTGGCGCTCGCCACCAGGCCCGACTCCTTGAGCAACGTGCTGTAGTTCGGCATCTCCCCCCGTACGGAAAGAAGGCCGGCCTCACTCAGGGCCGCGCGCAGCGTCTCGGGTGAGAGATCGTCGAGGGAGCCCCGCCCGAACAACGCCTGGCTGGCCATGATCGCCTGCTGTGCCTCGTCGGGGCCGTGCACCAGCGCCGTGATCTCTTCAGCCAGGGCACGCTGGGCCAGCCGGGCCTGGGGTCGGTCGGCGGTCGCCTTCTCGAGCTCTTCCAGCTCTTCCCGGCTCTTGAAGCTGAAGAACCGCAGGTAGTTGTTGACGTCGCGGTCGTCCGCGTTGATCCAGAACTGGTAGAAGGCGTACGGGCTGGTCATCTCGGGGTCGAGCCAGACCGCGCCGCCCTCGCTCTTGCCGAACTTGGTGCCGTCGGCCTTGAGCACGAGCGGGGTGGTGAAGGCATGCACCGGGCCGGCGCCGCGGCGGCGTACGAAGTCGACACCGGCGGTGATGTTGCCCCACTGGTCGGAGCCGCCGAACTGCAGCGCGCAGCCGTGCCGCTGGTTCAGCTGGTAGAAGTCGTTGGCCTGCAGCAGCTGGTAGCTGAACTCGGTGAAGCTGATGCCGCTCTCGAGGCGGTTGCGCACCACGTCGCGGGCGAGCATCTTGTTGACCGGGAAGTGCTTGCCGACATCGCGCAGGAACTCGATGACCGAGGTCGGGCCGGTCCAGTCGAGGTTGTTGACCATCGTTGCCGCGCTGTCGCCGTCGTACGTGACGAAGGGGGCCAGCTGTTCGCGGATGCGCCGGACCCAGCCCTCGATCACCTCGGGCGGGTTGAGCGTGCGTTCGGCCGATTCCCGGGGGTCGCCGATCTGGCCGGTGGCGCCGCCGACCAGCAGCAGCGGGCGGTGCCCGGCGCGCTGGAGCCGGCCCGCCGTGACGACCTGCATCAGGTGACCGACGTGCAGCGACGCGGCGGTGGGATCGAAGCCCACATAGAACGTGATCGGGTCGCCGGTGAGTGCTTCGGCCAGGGCGGCCGGGTCGGTCGAGTCCTGGATCAGTCCGCGCCAGGTCAGGTCGTCTAGGAGAGTCACCAGGCGATTGTCCCGCACCCCGCGGCCGCGACGACAGCGGGTTTCGACGCTGCGAAACGTGAGTGACAGGACCATGCTGTACGCATGAGTCGCCTGGGTAGCGGTGAGCCGCCGATCGAGATCTCCAAGAAGAAGTCTGTGGCCCGGCTCGAGGAGGCGCAGCAACGCATGTTGCGGCTGCGGCTGCTCCTCGGCGGTCAGATCGGCGAGCAGAAGATCGGGCCGCCGCTGTGCTGCGTCTTCGAGGGGTGGGACGCCTCGGGCAAGGGCGGCGCCATCAAGCGGCTGGTCGCCCCGCTCGACCCGCGGTTCGTCCGGGTGTCACAGTTCGCCGCGCCCACGTACGACGAGAAGCGCCACCACTTCCTCTGGCGCTTCTGGCCCAAGCTGCCGGGCTGGGGCGGCATGGCCGTGTTCGACCGGTCCTGGTACGGGCGGGTGCTGGTCGAGCGGGTCGAGGGTTTCGCCTCCAAGGAGCAGTGGTCGCGGGCCTACAACGAGATCGTGGAGTTCGAACGGACGCTGGTTCACGAGGGCATGATCATGGTCAAGTTCTGGATGCACGTCTCGCCCGAGGAGCAGCTGCGCCGCTTCGAGGACAGGTCGGGCGACCCGCTGCGCCAATGGAAGCTCACCGACGAGGACTGGCGGAACCGGGAGAAGCGTCCGGCGTACGAGGCCGCCATCGACGAGATGCTCGAGCGCACCGACCCGACGTGGGCGCCGTGGCACGTCATCCCCAGCAACGACAAGCACTACGCGCGCTTCGCCGTGGTGGAGGCGGTCTGCGACGCCGTCGAAGCGGAGCTGACCAAGCGCGGCATCAAGTACTGAGGGCGACAGCCGGCTTGTAGGGAGGCAGTCCGAGCTGGTCGCGGATGGACTGCTGCACCTCCTCGGCCGACGGGCGCGCGTCGATGTCGTGAATGACCTCTTTGCGGCCGAAGATGTCGAGCACCGGGCGGGTCTTCTGGTGGTAGTCGCGCAGCCGGGCGTCCAGGGCCTCGGGGGTGTCGTCGGCCCGGGTGATCAGCTCGTGGCCGCAGATGTCGCAGCGGCCCTCGATCTCGGGGCGGTCGGCGATGAGGTTGTAGTCCATCCCGCAGTTGGGGCACAGCCGGCGGCTGAGCACGCGGCGGCGTACCTCGTCGTCGGGAAGCTCGAGGTGGATGACGGCGTCGATGTCGTAGCTCTCCATGAAGAACTCGGCCTGGCGCCCGTTGCGTGGAAAGCCGTCGATGACGAAGCCGAAGTTCCAGTCGTGGCGGTCGAGGCGTTCCCGCACCACGGATTCGACCATGTCGTCGCCGACCAGTTCGCCGGCCGTCATCGTCCGGCGGACCTGGGCGCCCAGCTTGGTGTGGTTCTGCACGTTCCAGCGGAAGATGTCGCCGACCGAGATGTGCACCAGGTCGAGGTCGGTGCAGAGCAACTCGCTCTGGGTGCCCTTGCCGCTGCCCTGCACTCCCATGATCACAAACTTGCGCATGTCAGCTCTCTCCGTCGGCCGCGCCGATGCGCAGCGGTCCCGGCGCCGCGCGGCCGGTCAGGGTGGTCGGGTCGATGCTCCAGGCGTCGGCCACGGCGAGCACGTCCTTCTCGCCCACCAGGACAGTCGTCTCTTCGTCGAGCACGCCGGGCAGGCCGGCGTCGCGTTCGGCCGGGTCGGGCTCGCCGTGCCAGGACGTGACCTCACCGGTCTGCCCCACATACCCGAAAGTGCGGATCAGCTCGCCCTCGGCGGCGCGCTGCCAGCGGTGCAGTTCGGTGACCCGGTGGGTGGCGAAGAACTGCACCTCGGTGCCGAGCGTGGCCGAGAGGGCGACGACGTCGACCGGGACGTCGGGCCGCAGCAGCCGGCGGCCGGTGGCGAGCAGCCACTGCTCGTCGCGGGCGCCGGGCAGGGGCGGGGTGACCGCCACCCGGTCGTCGGTCAGGTGGGCCAGGTCGATGCCGTCGCGCCAGGGCACGGTGCCGAGGTCGCGCAGGCCGAGGGCGGCGATCACGGATTCCGGCGTCGCCCCGGGCCGATGACGGACGGCGAGCCAGGCCTGCTTGCCGCCGAATCCGGTCATTACGTCCTTAACCATGGCGTCAACGCTAGCCGGTCAGCACCGGCGGTTGTCCATCAACGGCCGCTGCTCAGCGCCAGCCGTACTCCTGGCGTAGCCGAGCGGCAACCTCGTCGAACCGGGACCGGTCGAGGATCGCGCCCTCGCGGCGGATGCCGTCGTGGTCGACCTCGATCACCCGGTCGAGCCGGATCCAGCTCGGTCGATCATCGCTGTCCCAGGCGCCGGCGCCGATGGACAGCCAGTTGTGTTCACCGTCACGGCGGTCTTTCGACGTGAGCATGAGGCCCAGGACCGTGCGACCGGAGCGGCCGACCACCAGGACCGGGCGGTCCTTGCCCTGGGAGGGGTCGTCCTCGTACGGAACCCAGGTCCACACGATCTCGCCGGGATCGGCGTCGCCGTCCAGGTTGGGCGAATACTCGATGTGCCGGCCCCGTTCGTGGGTCGGCACCTGGCGCGGACGCGGTCTGGACTGCGGTCGAGGCGCGGGAGCGGGCTGTTGCCGCGGGACGCGGGCGGGGGCGACAGCCTCCGCCACCCGGCGCAACAAGGTCTTGAGCATCTTGGCCACGGGTGCACTCTAGGCGGCGGGTATGACACCCCGACATCGGCGCCTGAGAGCCGCGGCCGGCCGGCGCGCCTAGTTCACGAAGTCCTGAGTCATCCAGGTGATGCCCTTGCTGTCCCGGACGATGCTCAGCCCGATCCGCTTGAAGCTCGGGTTGAGCAGGTTCTTGCGGTGGCCGTCGTTCGGCGGCACCTCGGCCAGCATGCTGTCGGTGAGGCCGTTGGCCGCCTTCACCTGGGCCGAGTCGCTGGCCGCGCTCGAGCCGTAGCCGATGTTCTCGCCGGCGCCCGACCACTTCACGCCCTGGGCGCTGAACCGGTCGCCGAGGCCCTTCTCGCCCGAGCACTGATGCGACAGGCCGCAGCCGTCGATCATCAGCTGGTTGTGGACCGCGGCCGCCCTCGACAGGTCGGTGTCGAGGCTGAGCGCGCCCCGGCCCTCGGCCTTGCGGGCGGCGTTGATGTGGGCGAGCACCTGCTCGACGACCGAGCCGCTGGTCTGCGGGACCGTCGTGGCCGGCTTCTTGTTCTTCGTGGCCGTCGGCCTGGGCTTCGACGTGGCCTTCTTCTTCGCCGGCGCCTTCGACGTCGGGGGCGTCGTGGTGGGGGCCGTGGAGCTGGGGGACGGCGAGTTGGGGGACGGCGACGCGGATCGCGCGGGCGGGGCCGGCTCGGTGGCGCCCTGGTCGACGAGTGCCCGGTCGACGCTGGTGTTCACGGCGCCGGTGGTGTCGGCCTGAGCGTTCTTGGTGAGCCCGGCGACGGTGAAGCCGCCGCCGATGACCACAGCGGTAGCGCCGGCCACCAGGGTGTAGCGGAAGCGGGCGGCAGCGGACATCGACACGGGACGGGTCACCTCAGGTGTGGGGGAAAAGCGCGACCCCTACTATGCGGCGCTGATCCGGCCTGGTCAGCCCGGCTAATGAGCCCTTAAGGCGCGGCTCACGGAGACCTAAGACGCCGCGGCCCGGACGGGATGCTCTCTGCCGGTGTGCTTGGCTGTTCCGGTGAACGAATCCTGGCTGGCGAGGTCAAGGCGTACTTCCAAGGTCTTTTCGGCTGCTACGGGGCACGTGGCGTCGATAGGCGCTGACGGTGGGGTCGCCGACGATGGAGAATCGCCACGCCAGATCGTGCGCAGCGGTCACACCAACACGAGGACCAGCTAGGACGTGTTCGTCCGGCACCGGCTCAGTCGGAGGATGCAAGGTCAGCGGGCCCGTGCCATCAACCACCGATGTGCCGTACGCCGTCAGTTGCAAGCCAAGCGCCTCGACCAGGCGCGCCGGCCCTGAAGCGAGATCGACGTCGCGCTTGGCTGCCGGCCGCCGGGAGCGGGCCAGGTCGGCGCCACGCACTACATGTCCAGCTCGCAAGAGAACTGCCGCAGGCTCCCCTGCCGGTCCGCAAGTCACATTCGCACAGGTATGCAGTCCGTATATGCGGTAGAGATAGAGGTGACCCGCTGGGCCGAACATGGCTGCGTTACGGGCGGTGCGGCCGCGGTGGGCGTGGCTGGCCGGGTCTTGACCCAGACCCAAATATGCCTCGGTCTCAGTGATCCGGATGGTGACGCCGTTAGCAACAGCCAGCCAGCCGAGGAGGGTACGCGCCGTTTCAGCGACATCGGCCGCGGGAGCACCGAGCCAGGCGTAGGTCATGCTCCGAGCAAAGCAGAGGGCCCCCGAGCAAGGAACAGCGGCTCACCGGCACACAGCGCCGTTCCTGGCGGGCGGACCGCCCGCGGTGAGACTGCCGAGAAGCTGCAACCGCTCGTGCGAGGCCGAGCCCGCCTCGGCCGTGGCGGTCACCAGCACCGTGTCGGCCGTCGCCAGGCTCGCCAGGGCTTGCTGGGTGAGCCTGAGCCGGCCGACCTGAGGGTGGTCGAGGTCGACGACCGTCACGGTGCAGGCGCGCACCCGGTGGCGTAGCCACATCCGTTCGAAGTCGGGGCTGTTGACGATCAGCTCACCAACGAGGTCGGACAGCGCGGTGTTGTGCGGTTCCCGGCCGGCGTTGAGGCGCAGCATCGCTGTCAGGCTCTCGGCCTTGGCCCTCCAGTCCACATAGAACTCCCGGCACCACGGGTCGAGAAAGACCATGCGGGCGAGGTTCGGCCGCCGGCAGGGCTGATCGACCAGACTCCGGTCAAGGTGGGGTGCGTAGAGCGCGTGTCCCACCCGGTTCCAGGCGAGCACGTCCAGCGTGCTGTCGTGGGCGAAGGCCGGGACGCCCGGCATGGCTTCGAGCAGCGCGAGCAATGCGGGCGCGAGTCGGGGAGTACGCCGGCGTGGCCCGCGTCGTCGATGCTGGGCCGCCGTGGCGAGGTTCAGCAGGTGGCCCTCCTCGTACTCGTCGAGGTGCAGGGCGCGGGCGATGGCGCCCAGGATCTCCGGCGACGCGTGCTCGGCCCGGCCCTGCTCCAGGCTGATGTAGTAGGAGACGCTCACCCCAGCCAGCTGCGCGATCTCCTCCCGGCGCAGGCCGGGCACGCGTCGTCTGTTCCCTTGGACGGACAGCCCCAGACTCGCCGGTGTCACCCTGGTGCGCAACGAACGGAGGTAGGTGCCGAGCCCCGGCGCGCTGACGGACATGTCGTCACGGTACGTGAGATTCTCCGGCGGTGACTACCTCTGGCAGTGGTACCTTCCCGCAGCGTACGGTCGGCTGAGGTCTTGGCCGGAAGCGGACCGGCCTGCAGGCTCGGATCCATGTTCACCACCACCGTGGGTGATGTCGACATCATCCGGATCGACGAGGCGTGCGGGGCGATCGGCATGCTCCAGCGCGACCTCGTACCGAACCTGCCCGAGACCCTGTGGCAGCGCAACGAATTCCTGCTCGTACCCGAACACATGGACGCCGCCGACGGCCAGGCGCTGCTCGCGTTCCGCAGCTGGCTGGTGCGTAGCGGCGGGCGGACGATCCTGGTCGACACCGGCGTCGGCAACGGTAAGCAGCGTCCGGCCGTTCCCGCCTGGCACCTGCGCAGCGAGGACACTTACCTGGCGAATCTCGCCGCCGCCGGGGTCCACCCCGAGGACGTCGACATCGTCGTCAACACCCATCTGCACGCCGACCACGTCGGCTGGAACACCCGGCTCGATGGCGAGACCTGGGTGCCGACCTTCCCTAACGCCCGCTACCTGATGCCCGCCGCCGACGTGGAATTCTGGGATCCCCTGAACCGGCCGGAGGCGGACGCCGGCGTCAATCAGAATGTCTTCGCCGACAGCGTGGCGCCGGTCCTGGTCGCGGGGCTGGTCGAGACCTGGGACGAGGGCCGGCAGCTCGACGCCGGCCTGACGATCGAGACCGCACCTGGGCACACCCCCGGTTCCAGCGTCGTGAAGGTGTCCTCCCGGGGCCAGCACGCGCTGCTCGCCGGTGACCTGCTGCACTCGCCGGTCCAGGTGCCGCACGACGACTACAACAGCTGTTTCTGCGAGGACGCCGACGGGGCCCGCTCCGCTCGTCGCCAGCTGCTCGGCTGGGCCGCGGACCACCGCGCGATCGTCCTGCCGGCCCACCTGGCCGGCTCCGGCACGCTGACCGTGACCCGCCGTGGCAGCGGCTTCGCGGTCGCCGGGGCGACGGCATGAACGACCCGGCCGTCATCATCACCACCACCGCGGGCCAGGTCCGAGGGCGGCGGCTTCCGGGCGTACGGGTGTTCCACGGTGTCCCGTACGCGAAAGGCCCGATCGGCGCCGAGCGTTTCCGGGCTCCATCGCCTCATCCCGGCTGGTCCGGCGTCCGCGACGCGACCGAGCACGGTCCGACCGCGCCGCAAACAGCGCGGGATGCCTTCGGCACCCTGGACATGTCGCCGTATTTCGGTCCGGGTTGGCGGCGCGGCGAAGACTATCTGACCGTCGACGTCTGGGCGCCGGAGGCTGTGGCCAACGCGCCGGTCATGGTGTTCGTACACGGCGGCGGCTTCGCCGCGGGCTCGGCCAGCAGCCCGCTCTACGACGGCTCTGCGTTCGCCCGCGACGGCGTGATCCTCGTAGTCGTGCAGTACCGGCTCGGGGTCACCGGCTTCCTCAGCCTGCCGGACGCGCCGGACAACCGCGGCCTGCTCGACGTGATCGCCGCGCTCGGCTGGGTCCGGGAGGAGATCGCCGGGTTCGGCGGTGACCCCGGCAACGTCACCGTCTTCGGTCAATCGGCCGGGGCGATCCTGCTCTCCGCCCTTCTCGCCGAACCCACCGCCGCGGGACTGGCCCGGCGGGCCGTACTGCAGAGCGGCACCGGCACTGGCGCGTTCACCCCGGAGCAGGCCGCGATCGTCACGGAAGCGGTCGCTCGCAAGCTCGGCCGGAAGCCTCTCGCCGCCGCGTTCGCCAGCCTCTCCGACGACGACCTGGTCGCGGTGGTGCCACAAATCGCCGGCGTCGAGATCCCCGACCACCCGCTCGGCGGCATCACGACCTTCAGCGTGGTGCTCGACCGCCAGCCGGCGAACACGCCCGCCGCGGCGATCCCGCTGCTGATCGGATCCAATCTGGATGAGGGTGCTCTCTATCTCGGTCCGCTCGGCAAGCTCGGCGCGGTCACCGATTCCGACGTGCGGGAGGAGGCCGCCCGCTTCCACGCCCGCCCGGACGATCTCGTCGACGCGTACCGCCGATCGCGGCCGGACGCGGATCCGGCGGAACTGCGTACCGCCGTACTCTCCGACGCGCTGTTCGGGCTCGGCACCCGGCGCCTGGCCGACGCGCATCCGGGCCCCGTCCACCGTTACGAGTTCCGCTGGCGTTCCCCGTCCATCCGCTCCGGTCACACGGTGGAACTGCCGTTCGTCTTCGGCACGCTGCACGCGGCGAAACCCCTCGTTGGAGACCAGCCACCGGAGGGGCTGGCCGAGCGGATGCGCCACGCCTGGATCGCGTTTGCCCGCACCGGCGATCCCGGCTGGCCCGCGCACGGCGTCCAGGTCATCGACCGGACGTGGGAGCACGTCGACGACGTACGCACCGACGAGTTCGCCGCCTGGGGACCACGGGGCCTGCTCACTCTCCTGCTGCCGCGTCCGGGCGCTGCTGCGGCGTACGAATCGGCGGTACGCGACGGCGGGCTGATCATCACGTCCGGGCACCTTCCCCTGCTCGGCGGCGCCCTACCGGCAACTGGAAAGGTCGGCAGCGGCCCCGGCTCGGTGGACCCGATGACCGCCCGCAGGCTCGCGCGCAGATGCGCCCTCAACGCCCTGGCCGCCGTCGCCGAACTGGCCGGCGGGCTCGACCGTGTCGACCGAGTCGTCAAGATGACCGGCTACGTCGCCAGCGAGCCTGGCTTCACCGGGCAACCCGAGGTCGTCGACGGAGCGTCGCTGCTGCTGCGCGACGTCTTCGGGGAGGCAGGCAGGCACGCTCGCAGCGCCATCGGCGTGGCCGCGTTGCCTCGGGACGCGCCGGTCGAGGTCGAACTCACCGTCCGGTTGAGCCCGTAGGCCAGTCAGGAGGCGCCGAAGGCGGTGATGAGGTTTCGTCGCCGACGCGACAGCCGCCATTTCCCCTGCTGAGACGACGTAACAGTGGCTGAGCGGTCGAGGGCTGGGATCCCTTGGCGCGGCGGTGTCGAGGCGCTCTGCTCGGCACAGCTCAGGGGCCTAAATGCCATCTTGGGCCAAGTCTGCCAATCATGATGCATTTACGGATGCCGCAGCGAACTTCGCCTCCCGTTGCCCGCCCGGCACAAGGTCGAGATCGGTCGCCCGGCGGCCTGAGAGGCCGGTTTGTGAGGTTTCCGTAGTTCGTCATCGCTCGATGTCGTGACCTTTGAGCTGTGCCGATGTCCGACCGGCCGGGGTGCGGGTTGAGCTGGTCATGGGCGAGCGGAAGGCGTATCCCAGTGACCTCACCGACGACCAGTGGGCGGTGGTAGGCCCGTTCCTGGATGCGTGGAAAGCGAAGCATCCGTCGGTGTCGGGCCATCAGGGCCGCTACTCGTTGCGGGAGATTCTGAACTCGATCTTCTATCAGAACCGGACCGGGTGTCAGTGGACGTATCTGCCGCATGACCTGCCACCGAAGTCCGCCACCTATTACTACTTCGCGTTGTGGCGCGACGATGGCACCGACCAGGCGATCCATGATCTGCTGCGCTGCCAGGCCAGGGAGAAGGCCGGCCGCCGCGAAGATCCGTCCGCGGTCGTGCTGGACACACAGTCGATTCGCGCCGCCAACCACGTCCCGGCCGCGACGACCGGCAAGGACGCCGGCAAGAAAGTGCCGGGCCGTAAACGCGGGCTGGCCGTCGACGCGCTCGGGTTGATCATCGCGGTGGTGGTGACCGCCGCAAGCGTCACCGACACCGCAATCGGTGTCCGGCTTCTGGACAAGGTCGTCGAGCACACCCCGACCGTCACCCTGGCCTGGGTCGACGCCGGATTTAAACACGACCTGGGCATCCACGGCGCCGTGCTCGGCGTCGATGTCGAGGTCGTCAAGCGCAGCGACACGAAACCGGGGTTCGTACCGATCGCGAAGCGGTGGGTCGTCGAGCAGGTCAACGGCACGTTGATGCTGCACCGCCGGCTGGTCCGCGAGTACGAAAGCCGCCCGGAATCCAGCGTGTCGCGCACCCTGTGGGCCTCAGCGGCCAACCTTGTACGCCGGTTGACCGGCACCAGCACCCCGTCCTGGCGGTGAGCGGTCGTGAACACCACGACCATTCTCGACCTGATCGCCGCCCGCGAAGCCGCCGCGGCCGCCACGCGCGACCACCTGCGCCAGCAACAGGCCAAGCTCGCCGCTGAGGTGGCCGCCATCGACGCCGAACTGGCCGACCTGGCGACCACCCGCCAAACCCTGACCAAGATCCTCGAAGACGAGGTCACCGCATCCGAGCCGGCCGTCATCAGCGAGCCCTACCAGCAGATCCTTGCCGTGTTCACTGCTCACAGCGGCGCCCTGCGCGCGAAAGACGTCTGTCTCGCGCTGGGCATCGGCACCGAGCCCAAGGACACCGAAGGCATCCGCGCGAAGCTGAAACGCCTGGTCAACCGGCACATCCTGGCCGAAGGCCAACCCGGCCTGTTCACCCTTACCGAGAAACGGGCATAACCTCCCGGACCACCCTCTGAGTTGTAGCGGTTCAGTGACCAGGCCGGCCGAGGCGGTCAGGAGGGTACGGGTTTCGGCGTCTTGGCCGTGACCACCGGCAAAGATCTCACACGGCGGTGAACCCGGGGTCGGGCTCCAGCCTGTCCAAGGTGTGGGTGGCCAGCGCCGCGATGTCGCCGTCGAGGAACGGGAAGTGCGGGACCGGGGCCGGAGCCTCGGTCGCGGCGCGGACGTCGGCCAGGACGGCGGGGGCGGGATCGTCGAGCAACTGCGCCAGTCCGATCGCGGTGGCCCACCGCTCGGCCAGATTGGTGGCCCCCTCCCAGCGGGCGGTGATGGCCGCGGCGGCCGCCGGATCGCCCGTGCCACGGGCGCAGATGCCGACGGCGACGGCGGCCGCCGATGCCACGACCGGATCCTCGCCGCCGCTCAGCGGGAGCAGGGCCGGAACCACCGCCGCCGCGTCCTCGGGGAAGTAGGCCAACAGCTGGGCGGCGTAGATCCGGACGCCGAGGTGGTCGGCCGTCAGCGCCGCGAGATACACCGGCACGCCGGCCCGCACGGCGTCGTAGGCCTCGACGTTCCAGCGGTCGGCGAGGCGGTCCCGCTCGACATTCGTGTAGGAGGCGGTGAGCTCGCGGGCGGCGCGCTCCTCGGGATCGGCGGCGGCGCTGACCCAGGCGGCCAGGTCGGCCTCGAGTTCCTCGACCGTCAGGCCGGCCCGCCGAGCCGCCTCCCGCCGCCCGTGCGCGAAGTCGGGCCGCTCACTGAGAGTGAATCCTCGTTACCGAGGGCGATCCGCCACAGCAGCGAACAGGCGACGAACCGGTCCGGCCCAGCGGGGTCGGCCACGACGTCGATGACGAACGGCGCCGCCGCGGCCGAGGCCGGGGAACGCGACCCCTGGTGCACCAGACGATCGGAGAGGTAGCGGTAACCGAGCGCCCGGCGCTCCGGGTCGTCCGACCAGATTGCGTGGAGGGCGACGGGAACCTCTGCGGGCGGGCCGAACACCTCGAGCGCGGCCCAGTCGACGGACTCCACATCGCTTCGGCGCTCCGGCATGCGGCCACGGTACAAGGCCAGCTATCTCTGCCAGTCCGGAATCGCAGGCCGGCACTCGGGAATCAGGATCGGCGCTACCCCGCACGGGCCGTACCGGATCAGGAAGTAGAGATCGGCGGCCAGGGCGAAGGCGCCCAGGGCGCCGGCCGTTCCACTCATCCCCCGGCCCACGTTGCCGCCACCACCGCGGGCGCACCAGCGTGCCTCCCGCGGCCGGCGCTTCCGCCGGCAGAAGCGGTTGCGGCTTCATCTTGATCGGCGCCCGCGGCGACACGATGGTTCCCTTCAGCTGCGCGGACGAGTTCGCCGCGCCGAACGGCACGGGCGCCTTACCGGGTTCGGGTCATGCTCTACACCCCCACAGAGGATGTCTGATCAACGTCCTTGTGGTGTTACGGGTCGGGCATGCCCTCTGTCCCGTCGCAGGCTCGGTGTGGCCGCCTTCGCAGGAATATGACAGTTGCGTGAAAGTACGCCGCGAGGGGCTGCTGCGGCGTTTCGGCCGAGAAGCCGTGCGGAATGGAACGGTGCGACCCCTGTAGACGAGGAGCAACATCGTGGAAGTCACCGGCATCATCACCGCCATCGTCATCGGCCTGATCATCGGCGCACTCGGCCGGCTCGTTGTGCCGGGCAAGCAGAACATCCCGATCTGGCTGACCCTGGTCATCGGCGTGGTCGCCGCCGTCCTCGGCACGTTGCTCGCCGGGGCGCTGGGGGTGGCGGAGACCCCGGGTATCGACTGGATCGAGCTGCTCCTGCAGATCGGCTTCGCCGCAGCCGGCGTGGCGGTCATCGCCGGCGTCCGCGGGCGCAGTCGAGTCTGAGACGGTCGTGGCAGGGCTGAGTCCCGGCTCGCGGGTTCGCGCGCGTGCCGGGACGCGGATCTTGCAACAGCCGGTTCGCCAGCCCGTCACCGGGTACGACCCCAGAGGTGACCGACTCAACGGGCACGACGAAAGTGGAGGTTTGCTATGGGCATCGACGATAAGTTCGACAACAAATCCGAAGAGCTCGGGGGCAAGGCCAAGGAAGGCATCGGCAAGGCCACCGACGACGAGCAGCTCGAGGCCGAGGGCAAAACCGACCAGAGCAAGTCCAACATCAAGCAGGCCGGCGAGAAGATCAAGGACGCGTTCAAGTCCTGACAGCCTGGCCAGCGCTCCGGCACCAGCCAACGGGCCGCGACGATCACCCGTCGCGGCCCGTTTCGCCGTCTCTCCCTGCCCTGCACCAGGATCATCCCGGGATTCCCGGAGCAGCGCAGATGGACCACGAGGCTCCGACCGCCAGATTCGCGGCCGGCGCGATCTTCATGACCGACGACTACCTAGGCCGGTGCGATGAGGGCCCGGTAGTGCTCGGCCGTGGCTGGTTGTCCAGACAGTGATCCGTCCCCGCGGGGGATGTCGAGTGGTTGACCGTTGCGCAGGAATGTGACCGTGGTGACCTTGGGCCGGCTGGTGAGGGTGCAGACGATCTGGCCGAAGGCGAGGATCTTGTCCGTGCGGTTTATGTCGGTCAGGTTGTCGATCACCTCGACGGTGGCGCGAGTGCCGGAAATGCGGATGCCCGTGATCGTGAGGGTGCCGGTCAGGACACTGGTGATGTCGGCGTCTTCTTCGGCGTCGGTGGGCCCGGCGTGTAGCGCTTGACGCAGGTCATCGACGGTGGCGGGTGTGTGGATGCGGCGTATTACGGCGACGAGTTTGTCATTGCGCACAAAGTAGATGGGCTGCGCGACGGTGCCTTCTGATCGCTGCGGTTCAGCAGGGCCGGCGGGTTCCGAGGGTTCGGACAGCCCGCGCGATGGTGGTAGCTCACGCGGTGTCTGTTCGGCAGGTACGCCGCAGCCTGCGAGCAGTAGTGCGGTGGTGGCCAGCGCGGCGAGGCGGCGGTTCATGGGGTGCACTCGGGTAGTTCGACGCGGAACCGGGTGCCACCGCCGGGCCGGTCGTGCACGGTGACACGCCCGCCGTGGGCTTGGGCGTGCTGGGTGACCAAAGCCAGCCCGAGGCCGGTGCCGTCGGTGGTGGCACGCCCGGCGTTGCGTCCTCGGACGAATCGGCCGAAGATGATCTGTTTCTCGTCGTCGGTGATGCCGGGGCCTTGGTCATCAACGTCCAGGTAGTAGGTGGACGCAGTGGCGCTGATGCGCACGTCGGTAGGTGCGCCGGCGTATCGCACGGCGTTGTCGATCAGGTTGCCGAGCAGTTGGGTGATGCGACGCCGGTCAACGTGCCAGGTGGTGTCGACGCCGGCGTCGACGGTGACAAGGCTGTCGGGCAGGTTCCGGGTACGGCATGCCTGGCGGGCCAGGGCGGCGATGTCGGTCGGGCCGCGCTCGGCGGGCTGGTCGCTTCGGGCCAGCTCGAGCAGGTCGGTGACCAGGGCTTGGAAGCGGGTGATTTCGGTGGCGACGAGGTCGGCGGCGGTCGCGGTGCGTGTGTCGAGGTGTTCGCGGCTGCGGGTCAGGACGCTGGTGGCCGCCGACAGGGTTTGCAGGGGTGAGCGCAGTTCGTGGCTGACGTCGGCGGCGAAGCGCCGGTCGTGTTGCAGGCGTTGCGACATTTCGTCGACCATGTGGTTGAACGAAGTGGTGAGCCGTTCGAGGTCGGGTTCGGTGGTGGGGTCGAGTCGGGTGCCGTATCCGCCGGCGGTGATGGATTCGGCGGCGTCGGCTACCGCCGCGAGCGGTTGCAGGGCGTGGCGGGTGGTGTACCAGCCCAGCGCCGCCCCGGCCGCTCCTGTCATGATCGCCGCAACCGTGAGGCTGAGCGCGAGCAGGTACAGAGTGGACTCGAGTTCGTCGAGGGAGCCGATCTCGTAGAACGTGGCCGACGCCGACAGCGGTACCGCGACCACCAGGGCGGGTCGGCCGTCGGTGTGGATCCTTTGCATCCCGGCGCGGCCGGGCCGGCTGAAGCCCTGCAAGGTTTGCGGGATGGCGGTCTCGACGTCGACGCCGGCCTCGATGGCGTACCAGGTACCGTCGCGGCGCAGCACCGCCTGCCGGTTCTCGCCGGTGTCGAGGGCTCGCAGGGCCTGCGCGATGTCGGGTCGGTCCCCGTCGAGGCCGGCGCGGACGACGGCGGCGTCGGAGATGGCTGCCCGGGCGAGGGTGCGTTCACGTTGCTCGATGAGCATGTCGCGGGTCAACTGGTAGGACACCAGCGCCATCGCCGCCGACAGGGTCAGCGCACCGGCTGCGAAGCCGGCGGTGACCCTGGTGCGCAGGCCGGCGCGCTTCATCGTTGCAGTTTGTAGCCGAGGCCACGGACGGTGACCAGGCGCAACGGGTTACGCGGGTCGGTTTCGATCTTGTGGCGGAGCCGGCCGACGTGCACATCGACGATGCGTTCGTCGCCGAAGTCGTACTCCCATACCTGCTGGAGCAGCTGCTGGCGGGACAGCACCCGACCTGAGTGCTCGGCCAGCTCGCACAGCAGCCGGAACTCGGTCCGGGTGAGCGCGACGGCGTCGCCGGCCACCCGAACCTCGCCCGCCTCAGCGACGATCTCCAGGTCGCCGAACCGCAGGGCCGGTATCGGCTCGGCCAGGGTGGTGCGCGAGCGCCGGCGCAGGGCCCGCAACCGCGCGGACAACTCTTTCACGGCGACGGGCTTGGTGACGTAATCGTCGGCGCCGGCCTCCAGCGCGGCCACGATGTCATGGGTATCGTCGCGGGCGCTGACCACGACGATGGGAACGTCGTCGTCGCGCCGCAGCTGCCGGATGGTCTCGAAGCCGTCCATACCGGGCAGCATCAGGTCGACCAGGACGGTGTCGGCGGGCTGGGAGCGCTGGGCGTGCAGCCCGCCCTCACCGGTACCGGCCCCTCGCACGGTGTAGCCCTCGTCCTCCAAAGCCAGCATCAATGACACGCGGATCCCGTCATCGTCTTCGATCACCAACACTGCGCTCATGAGTGCATCATTGCCCGCTTCGCGCCGGAACACTCGCGGCCGCGAGGCCTCGGCCGGATTGACATCGGACTGACTTAACTACGGGCAGAGACCTCCACACCGCCCGAACAGTCTCGTAGTAGACGAGGGCGGGAGATGGAGAGATGCGGACAGCGGAGATGCCGGGGTGATCTCGACGGTGCAGGTTCGGGTCGATCAGGACCTGGACCTCGCTTCCGTGGGTGAGATCGGCGCCGTGCTCGACACCGCGATGGGCCTGCACCCAGCGCGTCTGGTCGTCGATCTGGCTGGCTGTCCGTTCATCGACGCGTCCGGCGTCAGCCTGCTGCTTGCCGCGCATCGTCGGGCCCGCCAGTGCGATGGGCGGTTGGTGCTGCGATCGGCCTCTCCGCTGGTGCGTCGTGTGCTGCACCTCGCCCGCGTCTATGACGTCCTGACCGTCGAGACGCCGGCCCGTACAGAAGACGACGCCCGGCCTGAGAAGCAAGCACAAGAAAGGTAAATCATGACCGTCTCGGGAATTGTCACCGCTGTGGTCGTCGGCTTGATCGTCGGCGCGCTGGGGCGCTTGGTCGTTCCGGGTAAGCAGAACATCCCCATTTGGCTGACCATGGCCATCGGCGTGGTGGCGGCCCTGCTCGGCACCATCTTCGCCCGGGCCGCCGGTATCGAAACCTCCGGTTTCAGCCTGCTCACCCTGCTGATCCAAATTGGCTTGGCCGCTCTGGGGGTTGCGGTCGTCGCCGGCACCGCTGGACGCCGCCGCGCACCCAGGGTGCGCTGAGCACACCCCGGCCCCGCCCCAACTGTGGAGGTACCGCTATGCGAGCCCTGTTCATCGCCGTCGGCGTCGTCGCCCTCGTGCTCATCCTGCTCGGCATCATCATCGAAGCCGTCCAATGGCTGCTGATCATCGGACTGGTCGCGCTCGTCGCGGCGATCGTCCTCGGCGTCGTGCACACCCGCCGGGCGATGCAATAGAACTCATCCCGCACTGCCAGTGAAAGTACTCAAACAGAAAAGGTGACGCTGCATGTCCGGCTACGGCATACAACTGGCGCTGGTGCTGATCCTGGTGCTGCTCAACGCCGCGTTCGCCGGCAGCGAAATGGCCCTTGTCACCCTGCGGGACAGCCAGCTGCAACGCCTGGAACGCGCCTCGCGCGGCGGGCAGGTCCTGGCCAAACTGGCGCGTGACCCGAACCGGTTCCTGGCCACCATCCAGATCGGCATCACCATGGCCGGTTTCCTGGCCTCCGCCGCCGCAGCGGTATCGCTGGCCGAACCACTGATCGGCCCGCTGGGCTTCCTCGGCTCCGCCGCCGAACCCGTCGCCGTCGTCCTGGTCACCATCGTCCTGGCATACATCACCCTGGTACTGGGCGAGCTGGCACCCAAACGCATCGCCATGCAACGCGCCGAAGGATGGGCGCTGCTCGTCGCCCGCCCACTGAACATACTCGCGACCGCGTCGCGACCCGCGGTGTGGCTGCTCGGTAAGTCCACCGACCTGGTCGTGCGGCTCACCGGTGGTGACCCGCATGCCGCACGCGAAGAGGTCAGCACCGAGGAGATCCGCGACATGGTCGCCACGCAGGGCGGCTTCTCCGCCGAGCAGCGCACCATCATCAGCGGCGCGTTCGAGATCGCCGACCGCATCCTGCGGGAAATCCTGGTGCCGCGCCGCGACGTCACCCACCTCCCGGCCGCCCTGCCCGTCGCGGAGGCGCTGCGCACGCTCATTGCCTCCGGGCACTCCCGCGCGCCGGTGACCGGACCCGTCGGCCTCGACGACGTCATCGGCGTCGTGCACCTACGCGATCTCGTCAATGCCGACGGGACGGTCGGTGAGCACGCCAACCCGCCGCTGTTCGTACCCGAAACTCTGAAGGTCTCCGACGCCCTGCGGCAGATGCGCCAGCAGCACCAGCAGTTCGCCCTGATCGTCGACGAGCGCGGCGCCGTCGACGGCATCGTCACCATGGAGGACCTCGTCGAGGAGATCGTCGGCGAAATCTACGACGAGACCGACCGTGACGTACAGGCCGTCGAGCACGAACCTGACGACGCGATGCTGGTGACCGGCGCGTTCCCCCTTCATGACCTGCCCGACATAGGCGTGGACCTCGACGCCGAACCCGACGGCGACTACACCACCATCGCCGGGCTGGTCCTGGCCCGCCTCGGCCACATCCCCACCACCGCCGGTGAGCAGGTCGACCTCGGCGGGCACACCGTGCACGTCGTCGAGGTCACCGGACACGCCATCACCAGAGTGCGGCTTCGCCCCCACCCGGACCACCAGGCCGACGATGCCCAGACCCCGGCGGTGCACCCCGTGTCAGCATAGGACCGACGGGCTCGGCAGGCACCCGCCGCGGACAGGCCCCTCGGCCGCAGGGCGGCAGGGCGTCGACCGCACTCAGCCGCAACGTCGAACTGACCTGCCGGCACAGCAACCAGGTGACAACCGCGCGGGCACTCACCGCGCACCCGCCGTCACGGAATCTCTTCCCATGCCCGGCCGACAACGGCCGGACAACTGGAGGAGATTTCTGAATGCGACGCGCCAAGCTGCCGAAGTCTGTGACAGCTCTGACCGCCGTAATCGCCGGCACCGCCGCCATTCTGGTGCCGAATGCCGCCGCGGCGGCCGAGGTGAACCTGACGGTCAAGGCCACCGACGACACCTACACCTCAAACGGCCGCAAGACCACCACGTTCGGCTCGGACGACAAGCTCGCCGTGGGCAAACTCGGCGCAGACGCCAAGACGGCCTATGTCAAATTCACCGTCCCGGCTGGCACCGAGGTACGTAAGGCGGTGCTCTTCCTGCGCCCGCTCAGCACGCCGAAGGGAAAGATCACCGTCTCCCGAGTGGTCGGCACATCGTGGACCGAGGCGAAGCTGACCTCCGGGAATGCCCCCAAGCTCGGTCTGCCGGTCGCCTCGGTCACCCCGAAAGCCGCGGACAGCCGTGTCGGTTTCGACCTGAGCCACGAGGTGTACGGACCCGGCACCTACTCGTTCGCGCTGACCTCATCGCTGACCAACGCCGTGGTGAGATTCCAGTCGACCGAGAACCGCGCCGGCGGCGGTCCCGAACTGGTCATCACCACCAACACCAAGGTTGCCGTGAACCCGGCGCCCGCCAAGCCGACGACCCCGATCGTTGCCGGCGACTACTCCCGCTGCGTCACCGGCGCCAAGCTGGTGCCGTCCTGCGGAGTGCTGTGGGGCGGCGCGGCCGGTGGTTTCACCAGCCTGCCGCGCGACGTCGAGCACAAGAACTGGGAGAAGCTCAGCGGCCGCACCGCGACGATCTTCCACACCTACCACAAGGGCGACGAGGCGTTCCCGACCAAGTCCGAGATCGCCATGACCTCCGAAGCCGCCACTCCGCGCGTGCTGTTGCTGAACTGGAAGATCGCGTACGGCTCCACCTGGGCCAAGGTCGCCCAGGGTGAGCAGGACAAGCGGATCGACGCGTTCGCCACCCGGATCAAGGCGTACGGGAAGAAGACCTTCCTCGTGCTGCACCACGAGCCGGAGAACGAGGTCGTCGCCAAGGCCGGATCCGGCTGGCAGGCCACCGACTATGCCGCCATGTACCGCCACACCATCCAGCGCCTGCGCGCCAAGGGCGTGACCAACGTCGTCAACGTCATGGCCTACATGGGCAACGAGAAGTGGCTGGCGCAGACCTGGTGGAAGGACCTGTACCCGGGCAACGACATCGTCGACTGGATCGGCCTGGACTCCTACGTCTCGGTCGAGAAGGGCTACTACCACTACGGCACCTTCGCCGACCTGCTCGACCGCAAGCCCACGGGCGGCGGCCTCGGCTTCTACGAGTGGGCCACCACGAAGAACCCCGGCAAGCCGATCATGGTCGCCGAGTGGGGCGCCTACCACCGCATCGGCAAGACCACCGACAAGTCAGCCGTCTACAACAGCGTCCTGCCCGAACTGGTCAAGCGGCCCGCTATCAAGGCGATCGTGCACTTCGACACCAAGGCCGACGACGAAGGCGACCGCGACATCAGCATCGGCAGCACCCCGGCCGGCCTGGCCTCCTTCAAAAAGCTGGCCGCCAGCCCGATCTTCAACGTCAAACTCGGCTGATCCCCGCTTCGGCCGACACGAGAAGCGCCGCCCGGCGAAACCCGGGCGGCGCTTCTCGCGGCACGCTTCCGCTCGACACCCGTGCTGCTGCGCGCCGGCGAGGTCGTCGACGGTCTCGCGTACGCCCAGGAAAGTGTCGTAGGGCGCTGCTACCAAGGTGGCATGGAGAAGCCTCGCGTAGTCGTGTCCGTGGCCACGTCCGTCGACGGGCGGGTCGGCCTGCGCCGTGACCGCCCCCTGATGACGACCGACGACGGCAAGGTCTGGGAGACGTTACGACCACCCAGTTCCGCGGCCGTCGAGGAAGCGCGCACCGCCCTGCTCGACCGGCTCTACTCCCCCACCGCCACGCTCGAGGGCAGCGGGTCGATGGTGCCGCCGTCGGCCGGTCCGCTGACCGGGCTGCCCCCGGCCACCTCCGACGACGTGTACGACGACTTCCTGGCCGTCGAGGCCGAGCGGTGGTTCACGGTGGTCGACGGCCGGGGCCGGGTGCGGTGGACGATGAAGGAAGCCGGCGGGCAACACCTGCTGGTGCTGGTCTCGCACGCGACGCCGGCAGCCTACCTGGCCTATCTGCGGCGTGAGGGCATCAGCTACCTGGTCGCCGGCACACAGCGGGTCGATCTGGGGGCCGCCCTGCGGCGGATGCGCTCGCGGCTGGGGGTCACCTGCGTGGTCTCCTCGGGCGGCGGCGGGCTGAACGGCGCGCTGCTGCGGGCCGGCCTGGTCGACGAGATCCAGCTGATCGTGCTGCCCGCCGCCATCGGCGGCAACGGGCCGGGCGTGTTCGACGGGCCCGCGCTGGCCGACGGCGAGTTCCCGACCCGGCTGCGCCTGCTGTCCTCGAACACCGAGACCGACGGCACGCTCTGGTTGCGCTACGAGGTGACCCGCTCTCGCTGAAAACGGCCACACTCGGGCGGCCGGGCCGATAACGTCCGGACATGGTTCCGCAGCGGTGGTTGCTGGTGTGCGGCGCGATGTGTTCCGCCGGCCTGCTCTGGTCGGCCGTGCTCATCGCCGCCCTGGTGGCCGGGGTGCGCCTGGTGCCGACCGGGTGGGCGGTGGGGGTGGCCGCGGCCCTGTCCGTGCCGGGTGTGATCGCCGGCGTCGTCGGCAACCGCTGGTATTACCGCACGACCCGGCCCCGCAGCCCGTGGAGCCTGACCTCGTGGGTGCCGCCGCACGTGCCGCACTGGGCGAGCATGCTGGCCGGGGTGCTGTTCTTCGCCTTCTGGCTGGCCGTGGTGGTGGCCTTCGCCGGGCTCGACGGCAAGACCGAGCTGCGCGACGGCCAGTACGTGCTGACCGTCGACGACCGCACCACCGTCGTGACCGAGTCCGACTACTCCCACCAGGGCGACCTCGAGCAGCAGATCTCCCTGGGCGTCCTGGGCGCCCTGGCCGTCGGCGGCACCTTCATGACCGGGGCCGTGCTCACTCACCACGCCGCCCCGCAGCCCACCGAGACCCAGTCGGCCGGGCTACCGCTGGCCTGACCGGTCGTCGATGGCCCAGCGCAGGAAGTCGTACGTCTCCTGGCCCCGCTCGGCCGGGTCGTCATAGGCGGTCGGCTCGTCCGGTCGCTCCCGGATGCGCAGGGCGTCGATCCCGAGCCGGCGCCAGCGGGGGTCCAGCTCGGCCACGATGTAGCGACCGGCGCCGCTCTTCGACGTCAGCTCGTCCTTGACCAGCAGGTGGTGCAGGCGGGCGACGCCGAGCACCACCCACAGCACGGACGGCTCGTGCCGGCCGAGTTCGGCGACGGCGACGTCCTGCTCGATCTGCGTGCGGATCGACCGCCAGTACGTGTCGAGGTTGTTCCGTGTGAACTCGCGCAGCTCGGACCGGTCGGTGTGCACCGGCGGCAGTTCGCCCCGGATCACCACGGCCCGCTCGGCCAGCTCGTGCCAGGTGACCGGATTGATGTCGATCTTGCCGTCGGGGTCGAACTCGCCCCGGAAGAAGGCCGGTCGCCGCCCGACGGTCAACGCCGAGACGCCGAGGTCGTCCGGCGAGCAGTGAAAGCCGTCGAACACCACCTCGGGGTGTCTCGCCTTCGTCGCCTCGTGGGCCTCGGCGAGGGCGGTGTGGTCGGGCGGCTTGGCCCACACGCCGACGAAGTCGACGTCGCTGCCGGCGAAGAACTCGCCCCAGCAGATCGACCCGTGCAGGAAAAGCCCGGTGAGCGCCTCGGGCTGCCGGGCGTCGATCTCGGTCAGGAACGTGCGGGCGACATCCACGCCGGGCACCCTAGTGCTTGCGTACGGCTTGCGCCTGCCTCGACCGTTAAACCGGTGGAACGACGGCGCCCGGCGTCGATATGTTGCGGGCTCAGCCGATGAAGGACTGTCCCTTGTACATCCTGTGAGCTTTTCCCAGCGCTGATCCCTCGCGCGTCGCGCTTTCGCGCCGCGTTTCTTCTTGCTGCGAATTTCTCACGGGAACCGGTGTTTCTCGACTTTCGCACTTTCGGGGGTCTGCGGGCCGCGGTAAGGCAGACGGTCACGGTGTGTGCGTCGTGAAGGA
>NZ_JAMQOL010000093.1:0-18979 GCF_023717965.1 Paractinoplanes hotanensis
CAAGGTGCTCCGTGCCGATCAGGGCATCGCTGTTTCCCCGTCTTTGTGGAGCGGGGCGGCTGCCACGGCTGGACGCGACGTCACCCGGACTGTCGTGTCCATGGCTGAGATCCTCGGCCTTGAGTACGACGCGGCTCAGCAACGAGGGAGGCAGCTCGACGTTTCCCTGGGCTGGTATCCGGCCGATCGGCTCGCCGGGTGAGCGGTCGCCGCGTCCGCCGGGATCAAGGATGGCTTCGTGGCGGCGGGCCCAAGCGGTTGGCGATGCTTCGGCGTGCCAGTTCGATGAACGCGGCATCGCGATAGAGCACATACATGTTGTTCGCCATGTGCAGATACGCGTTCAGCTCGAAGGCTGCGTGTTCGGGCGGCGGATCAGCGCTGAGCAGGCCGGCCTTCTGGGCTGCGGCGTACTCGGTCTCAAGCGTCCGCAGCCAGGTCGAGTGGAGATCACGGAGGCGATCGCGAACCGCGCCGGGCCGGGTGTCGAATTCGGCGTTGACCGAGACGAAGAAGCATCCGCCCGGGAGGACGTCGTCCTCGAGACGGGACAGGAAGTTGTGGCAGAGAGTGTTCAGCCGCATCAGCGGCTCGGGCCGGGCCAGGGCTGGTCGGACAATGTCGCGCAAGAAGGCTTCGCTAGCGTTGTCGATCGTGGCGAGCTGAAGCTCCTCCTTGGAGCCGAAGTGCGCGTAGAGACCGCTCTTGCTGATGCCGGCCCGGTCGGCCAGCCGGCCGATGGAAAGCCCCTCGAGGCCGACGACGGTTGTCAGTGCGACCGCCGCATCGAGAATCGCCATCCGGCTCCGCGCACCGTCGGAACGGACCCGACGTTCCGGCCGTCCGAGGCTGCCCATCCGCGAAGGTTACGCCAGCCGGCACTTCCGAGGCATTTACTGGTCGGACGCAGTTGAGCTAGCTCACAGACTGGATGACGAGGATTGCAATATATTGCATTCTGCAGCTTGGGAGGATTTCATGGCGACCTCTTCGCACAACGCCGACACTTTGACGCTGGAACGACAGTTGTCCTTCGCGTTGTCCGTGGCGGCGCGCCATGTCCTGGCGGTCTGCCGGCCGCTCCTGGCCGAGTTGAACCTGACCCATCCGCAATACCTGGTCATGCTGGCCCTGTGGCAGCACGGTCCCCTGTCCGTCAGTCGACTCGGGAGCCTGCTGCAACTCGACTCGGGCACTCTGTCGCCGCTGCTCAAGCGCCTCGCTGCGCTGGGGCACCTGCGCCGTGAGCGTAGTGCGGCGGATGAGCGCAGCGTCATCATCGACCTCACTCCCCAGGGTGAGGCGTTGCGCGCGCAGGCTGAGTCCGTTCCGTCAGCCGTGCTGGACGGCCTGGGTATGCGGGTCGAAGAGGTGGAGCGTCTCCACAGCGTCCTGGCTGACGTGATCGCCACCGTCCGGCACCCGGAAGCGAGGTAGTTTGCCGCTCCGGGGCAATCCATTTGCCGCCGTGACCAGTGAGCCGGACGACGCGGGGGGCAACGTGGCGGTGGCCCCCCGCGCCGTCAGTGCGGGCTGACCTTGACTCGGGACCCCCAACTGGCCTCGCGCAGCGTTGCCAGGATCCGCTCCTGACCCTCGCCGTCTTGGTGGTCGATGAACAGCACACCGTCGAGATGGTCGGTCTCGTGCTGGATGCAACGAGCCATCAGGCCGTCGCCGACGACCTGAACCGGGTCGCCGTGCTTGGTCAGGCCGCGGGCGACCACGTTCATCCGCCGCTTGGTGTCCAGGAAGACGCCCGGGATCGACAGGCAGCCCTCGGGCCCGCTCTGCTCCTCCTCGTCGGGGAACTCGAGGCCCGGGTTGATCAGGTGGTCCAGCTTCCGGTCGTTGCCCGGCAGGTTCGGGTTGATGGCGAACACCCGCAGACTGACGCCGACCTGCGGAGCGGCCAACCCGGCACCGTTCGCCCCGGCCAGAGTCTGGTTGAGATCGGCCACCAGTCTGCGCAGCTCGGCATCGAACACCGTCACCGGTTCGGCGACCTGGCGGAGTACCGGATCCCCGACCTTCCGGATCGACAAAACGGTCATGGGACTGCCTCCTTGGATGTGACTGCTTGTTGCCCCCTACCTGAGCTCGACGGACGTAGCCCGACGAAGTTCACGTACCGGGCGCTCTGCTGGACCAGGCATCGCAGTCCATGAGCAGCCGCACAGCGTCACCGTCCCGGTCGGCCGGCTGCTTGGCCTGGCCGGTCTCGTCCAGAGCGGCGATCCGTAGCCCCCGCCGCGTTCGGCGCCCGGCGACTGCGTCCAGGCCGCGCACCTGACTCATCGCCACCGCACCGTCCCACACCGCCCGGTTCAGCAATCTTTGCGTGCGATCCGGCGTCCGGTCCCGGCGCGGCACCTTCGCCTCCGTACAAGTCCTCGTCGGGACCATCCGCGCCTACATCACATCCTGGAACACCGACCCGCGACCGTTCCAGTGGACCGCGACCGCCGACGAGATCCTTGCCAAGGTGCGCCTCACCCAACTCAACATCAAGAAACTCGTCGCGAACAACACCAAGTAGATCGATCAGGATCGCGACGCACTAGCTAGCAAACCATGATCAAACCAGACATAGAAGAACTACGCCGGGGCCGTGGCAGGGGTCCGGGGTCCGTAACCGGACGGCTGGCCGATCTGGACCTCCGAGGTACGCCCCGGCCGCGAACACGACACCACCGCCACCCGCGCCCACACCGAGATCCTGCCCGCCCTCACCGACGCCGGCACCGACCTGCGCACCCTCGGCGACCTGGGCTACCAAGGCCTCGCCGACACCGTCACCGTCGCGTTCAAAAGACCGAAGAACGGCGGGCTGCTCCTCGTCCAACAGCAATTCAACAAAGCCCACAACAGCCTGCGCGCGATCGGCGAACGCGGCAACTCCCTGCTCAAGATGAGCTTCCGAGCACTGCGCAACATCAGCCTCGACCCGTGGCGGATCGGGAAGATCGTCGCAGCAGCGCTGGTCATCCTCCACATCGAACACCAACGCACTACATGACCTTCAGTAGTCAGTTCCTTGCTCGGGCAACCTCACTGTCGGAGGCAGCGAAGAAATGAACAATAAATCGCTTCAGTTCTTCGCGTCGCCGGGCGGTGGCAGACTCCGGCTTACTACGCCAGTCGTAGTAGCCGGACCGGGAAACACCGATCCACTCGCACATCTTTACCAGCGACGGACATTTCTCGCCGTTGTGTCGTTCGCGTGCCGCGTACTCGCCGTCGATGAACTCGAACTTGTCGCTCACCGATGATCCCGGGCGAAGTACGCCGCGGCTTTTTTCAGGAACTCGTTCTCCATCCGTAGTTCCCGAGTTTCGCGTTCCAGCTGACGTAGCCGTTCGCGCTCATTTCCAGAAAGCGCGGGCTCCTCGCCGGCATGGTCACGCCGATACCTCGCAACCCAGCTCCCCAAAGTTCCCTCACCGATCCCCAACTCACGTGCGACATCCACGATCGGACGCGAATTGTCGATGACGAATTTGACGGCCTCCAGCCGGAACTCGGGCGAGAAACTTCTCTTCGGACGAGGCAACGTTTCTTCCTTCCCAGGCGAACCAATTCTACTTGGCCCGCCTGTCCGGAAAGATCATGGCGGCGGCTCAGCTCGGCATCAAGGGCCGCATCCCTACCCATGACCTGCGCGAGATCTTCGATGCGATCCTCTACGTCAACCGCACCGGAATCGCCTGGCGATACCTGCCCCACGACTTCCCTCCACACGCGACGGTCTATGGCTACTTCACCTTATGGAGCAAAGAAGGGATCTTCACCGAACTCAACTACAACCTCACCGGGCTCGTCCGCGACCACCACGGCCGCACCGTCGAGCCCACCGCAGCGATCATGGATACCCAAAGCGTTAAGACATCCACGAACGTGCCGCTCGAAACCCAGGGCATCGACGCCGGCAAGAAGATCGTTGGCCGCAAACGCGGCGTCATCACCGACACCCTCGGCTTACTGCTCGCTGTGCTCGTCACCGCCGCCAGCGTCAGCGACAACGTGATCGGCAATGACCTGCTCGAGAAGGCCACCGCCACCCACCCCACTCTGACCAAGACCTGGGTCGATGCCGGATTCAAGGTCAAAACCGTCGAACACGGTGCCACACTCGGCGTCGACGTCGAGATCGTCACCAAAGACCCACAGGTCAAAGGCTTCAGCGTCGTCAAACGGCGCTGGGTCGTCGAACGCACCCTCGGCTGGCTCATGCACCATCGCCGCCTCGCCCGCGACTACGAAACCCTGCCCAGCAACTCCGAATCCATGATCACCCTCGCCATGATCGACAATCTCGCCCGCCGACTCACAGACGAAAACACCCCAACCTGGCGAGACCTCCAAACCGCATAACACCACAAAATACTTTAATCAGACGTCCTCTCAGAGGGCCGGTGGCCCAGGTGGCCGCCAATCTGGTGTGGTGGGAACCTGCACAGCACTGACCATGTGCAAGGTCACCTTGCTCAGGTGCCCGACACGCGCTCGGCCAGGAACGTCACACCGACGACGCAGGCCTGGTCTCCATCGGGATACGTGAGCCGAAACTCGGGACCCGGATATACGTCCAGCTGATGGAGTACCTCGGCGACCAGCCCGCTCTCCTCGAAGAGTTCGCGACGGGCAGCATCCTCGAAGGGCTCAACGAGCTCAACGGCTCCGCCGATGAGCCCCCACCGGCCGTCGTCACTGCGGCGCTGGATCAGCCAGCGGCCCAGGTCGTCGACGACGATGACGCCGGCTGCGGCGAGCAGAAGCGGGCGATGTCCTATGAGAGTGCGCATTTCACTGACATACCCCACGAGGGTATCCTAGTCGTCAGGAGCGGCTGCTCACCTGAACGCAGTCATGCCGCGTCGTTACCTCCAGGTGATCAGGTGAACAATGCCTATGTCCTATCGACCTGTCCTGGAACAGCCCTTAATCTGGCGGCTAAGGAAACGCTGGGTGACGAAGGGCGACGTGATGACCGGTGCCTCGGTCGATGTTGATACCCAGGCCGACGGCACGCTTGTCCTCCACCCGCGAGGACTGCTCGCAGCGGACCATGCGGTCGACTTACGCCGCACCCTCGTTCAAGCGATCCGGCATGACCGGCCATTGCGGCTGGTCCTGCACCTCGCCGACATCGATGGGCTCGATGCCATCAATCTCGGGACGATCGCCGCTTCCTGCCAGCTTGGCGACGACCATCACGTTGCCGTCTTCCTGGACTTTGCTTCCGCTGAGCTGGCGGATCAATTGCTTGCGGCGGGGGTGCCGACTTCCCGCCTTCGCCATATCGGCCGGAAGCCCCAGCTCTGACGGCAACGCGGACCAAAAAGTGCCTTGGCACGTGCGTAACGGTCCTCGTGTCCGATCATGCCGTCGGTCACGAGGTTCGCGGGAACAGCGGATGGCCGCCGGGCTGGACGAAACTTCACGAGTTCGCGGCCGACGAGACCCGGAAATGCTTACCGTGTAGGGCGAGTGTCGTGCCGGTTGCGGTGGCGCGATGGCGTCTCGGCCGCACGATGTCGTTCACCGCTTGTGGAGGCCACCATGGCGAAGAAGGCTAAGAAAGACAAGAAGGATAAGAAGTCAAAGGCGAAGAAGAAGAAGAAGTAGTACTGCCGATCGTCCCGGACACCGCACCGCGTCCGGGACGATCATGGTTCGCTGGTAGGTAACGGGGTCGAGGAGACGGCATGCACGCAGAAGTTGTCACGGCGCTCGACACTCATCTCGCCGAGCTGCGAGCGCTTCGCCGCAAGCTCACCGACGCGCGGGCGATCGAGCCGGGGGAGCGCCTCGACGTCGTTCTGCGCATCGCGGCGAGCGCCGCAAACCTCGCCGACGCCGTCCATGCTCTCCGCCCGGTGGTCGCGGACTCTCCGCCGGGCCGAGCCGCGGGCGAAGCCGCCGCGTGAACACACTTACAATGGGATGTTGCTGTGCTCGCCCCGCCGCGCGGGTGCGTCCGCGAGAGATTTCGCGAGCCAGCGGCGAGTGTCCGCGGGTTCGATGACCGCGTCCACGACGCCGAGCGACAGCGCCCGCGTCACGCCGCCGGAGATGCGATTGTGCTCGTCCATGAGCTTGCTGCGCAGCGCCGGCAGATCGTCAGGCGCCGCGGCGGCCAACTTCCGGCGATGTACCACCTCGACGGCGGCCTCGGCGCCCATCACCGCGATCTCGGCCTGCGGCCAGGCATACACCGCGGTCGCGCCGAGACCACGGCCGTTCATCGCGATATAGGCGCCGCCGTACGCCTTACGTGTCACCAGCGTGACCCGTGGGACCACCGCCTCGGCGAAGGCGTGCAGCAGTTTCGCGCCGCGCCGGATCACGCCGCCCCACTCCTGGTTCACTCCCGGCAGATAGCCGGGAACGTCTACCAGCACGACCAGCGGAATGCCAAGGGCGTTGCACATGCGCACGAAGCGTGACGCCTTCTCGGCGCTCAGCGAATCTAGGCAACCGCCCTTGCGCAGCGGATTGTTGGCGACCACGCCCACGGTGCGGCCGGCGAACCGGCCCAGCCCGATGACGATGTTGGCGGCCCAGTGCGGCTGAAGTTCGCAGAACGAGTCGACGAGGGCGCGCACCAGCGGGCGTACGTCGTAGGCGCGCCGTGGCGAATCGGGCAGCAGGGCGAGGAGGTCCTTGGGCTCGTCGACCAATGCGGTCTCGAACTGGCCGGGCGTGGCCAGCAGCTTGGTCAGCCGACGGGCTTGGTCGTACGCGTCCGCCTCGGATCCGGTGACGACGTGGGCGACGCCGGACTTGCGGCTGTGGGTGGCCGGGCCGCCGAGCGTGACGATGTCGACCTGCTCGCCGGTCACGCTGCGGATGACGTCGGGGCCGGTCACCAGCATCCGGCCGGTGTCGGCCATGACGACGACGTCGGTGAGCGCCGGCCCGTACGCGGCGGCTCCGGCAGCCGGGCCGACGATGACCGAGATCTGGGGCACCCGCCCGGACGCGGCGGTCATGGCCGCGAACATTCGAGCCATGCCGTCCATCGAGTCGACGCCGTCGGCCAGGCGAGCGCCGCCGGAGTGCCAGATGCCGAGCACCGCGTGGCCGTCGCGCCGGCCCGCCTCGATCGCCGCGACGATGTGGTCGGCGCCGCGGGCACCGAGCGCGCCGGCCATACGGGTGGCATCGGTGCAGTAGGCGTAGACGGGAACGCCGTCGACGCTCCCGCTGGCCGCGACGACACCGCTGTCGTCCGCCGGGTGCAGAGGCACCACGCTTCCAGGGTCGAGCAGTCCGCTCAGGCGGACGAACGGGGAGCGGGCGTCCGGGAGGATGTCGACGGTCATGGGGCTACTCCGCGACCTTCGTGCGCATCGTCCACGTGAAGTCGGCCGTGCCGTCGAGCCGTTCGAAATGCTCGTAGCCGGAGCCGAAGCGGATCTTCACTTTGTCGTCGGCGGGAGTCACTACCACTCGGCGGGCTTCGGCGGGCAACTCAGCCGGTCCGCCGAGGAGCACGACCTCCTGACCGCGCTCGGAGATGACCTCGGGCATCACTACCTCCATGAGTCCTGGGAGGCCAGAATGGGCGCGGCGGCGCCGGCCCAGGCACCCCTAGAGGACCCCGGCCTGGACGGCGGCCATCACCGCGGCCGTGCGGTCGGAGACACCGAGCTTGGTGAAGATGCGGACCACGTACGTCTTCACGGTGGCCTCGGTGATGAACAACGCGCGCCCGATCTCGGCGTTGGTGTGCCCGGCGGCGACCAGGCGCAGCACGTCGACCTCGCGGCGGGACAGCGTCTCGGGCCGGCCCGGGCGCAGCCGGTCGACGAGCCGGGCCGTGACCGAAGGGGAGAGCACCGTCTCGCCGCGCGCGGCCGCCCGCACCGCGTCGGCCAACTCCGCCGGCGAGGTGTCCTTGAGCAGATAGCCGGCCGCGCCCGCCTCGACCGCGCGCAGGATGTCACCGTCGGTCTCGTACGTCGTCAGGATGACCACCCGGGTGCCGGGCAGCTCGGCCCGGATCGCGGCGGTGGCGGTGACCCCGTCGCCGCCGGGCATGCGCAGGTCCATGAGGACGACGTCGGGGGTCAGCTCGCGGGCGGCGGCCACCGCGCCGTCGCCGGTCTCGGCCTCCCCGACGACGTGCAGGTCGGTGACGTCGTGCAGCATGGCGCGGATGCCGGCCCGGATCACCGGATGGTCGTCGACGAGCAGGACGGCGATGTTCATGCGGGCACCTCTATCCGGACGGACGTGCCCTGGCCCGGGGCCGAGTCGATGCGCAGCGTGCCGCCGGCCTCGTCGAGCCGTCGGCGCATGAGGGGCAGGCCGTGGCCGGGCGGGGTGGCGTCGACCACGAACCCGCGGCCGTCATCGCACACCTCGAGCCGTACGCCAGTGGGGCGGGCCGACAGCCGGACCTCGACGTGACTGGCCCCGGCGTGTTTGCGGACGTTGCTGAGCGCCTCCTGGGCCAGCCGCAGCAGGTCGACGTTGAGCGCGATGTCGGCCGAGTCGGGCACCCCGTCCACGGCGAGGGAAGCCTTGATGCCGTACGCCTCGCGCAGCCGCTCCACCTCGCGGCCGAGCGCGTCGGACAGGGAAGCCGGGGCCGCCTCGGGCAGCGGGCGCGCGCTGATCAGCGCCCGCGCGTCGGCCAGGTTGTCGCGGGTCGTGGCCTCGGCCAGTTCCAGGTAATGGCGGGCGCGGGCGGCGTCGGAGCCGAGGGCGGCGCCGGCCGACTGCATCAGCATCAGCGTGCTCGACAGGCCCTGCGCGAGCGTGTCGTGCAGGACGTCGGCCAGCTGCTGGCGCTCGGCCGAGCGACCGGCCTCGTAGGAGACCCGGCCCAGCTCAGCCCGGGTCTCCTCGAGCTCGCGGATCAGCTCGGCCCGTTCCATGCTCTGCCCGATGATCTGACTCATCCAGAAACCGATCAGGATCGAGACGGCCGCGACGGCCAGGGCCAGGAAGGTCACGCCCACGCCGACCAGCACGAGGGCCAGGACGACGAGCGCGCCGGCGACCGGGCCGAGCATCATGGAGGCCGGTCCGCAGAGCGCGAAGAGAACGAAGGCGCTGCCCTCGGACAGGACCACCGCGGCCGTGAAGACCACGACCACGGCGATCTGGTAGGCCAGCGCCCGCCGACTGCCGCGGCCCGTGCGGACCAGCTGCCGCCCGATCAGCAGGTGACCAGCGATCAGCAGCACCACGAGCGCGGTCGCGCCGGCCCGCCCGGCGGAGTCAGCCGGGCCGGTGAGCAGGATGACGGCCGCTGTCGCGGCGCCGACCGCCACGAAGTAGGCGTCCCAGGCCGGCTGCCAGCGCAGCCAGGCGTCGGGCGTGCCGGTCAACCGTCCTTCCTTCCCTTCCAGCGGAACGTCGTCAGGCACAGGATCAGACCTCCGATGCACCAGGCCGCCAGAACCAGGGCGATGCGGCCATGTTCCCACGCGCCCGCCGCTTCGGAGGCGGCCGCGGAGTCGGGCAGGAACACCGAGCGGAAGCCCTGGGCCATCCACTTCAGCGGGAAGAGGGCGCCGATCTGCTGGAGCACGGGCGGCAGGGTGGTGATCGGCACGATGAAAATACCGGAGACGAACTGCAGGACGAGGAACGGAAGGTTGACGATCGGGGCCGCCGCCCGGACCGACCGGGGGACGCTGCTCATCGCCGTGCCCAGCAGGGCGCACGCGGTCACCCCGAGCAGGAACACCCAGGCGAAGGTGAGCCAGCGCGCCGGGTCGCTCGGCAGCGGCAGGTCGTAGAAGGCCACGCCGACCGCGACGACGATGACCACCTCGACGACCGTCGTCACCAGGACCAGCACGATCTTGCCGATGAAGTAGGCGATGGGGGGCATCGGCACGCCGCGCAGGCGCTTGAGCGTGCCGTCCTCGCGGTCGCTGACGATGCTGGTGGCCAGGTTGACGAAGCAGGTGGAGCCGATGCCGGCGGCGATCATGCCGGCCGTGAGAAGTTGGCTGGCCGGGATACCGCTGCCGTCGAACGACCGGTTGAAGATGGAGCCGAGCAGGACGAGCAGCACCACCGGGAGCGCGAAGGTGAAGACGACCGCGGTGCGCTCGCGGAAGAACTGGCGCAGCTCGACCCCGGAGCGGGCCAGGCAGAGGCGCAGAACGGACGGCTCATCAAGGACGGTGGTCGTCTCATCGAGGACGGTGGTCGTCATCGCGGGCTTCCGATCAGGTCGAGATAGACGTCTTCGAGGGTCGGGCGGCTGACGGTCAGACCGGGGACCCGGCCGTCGAAGCGGGCGGCCAGCTCGACCGTGGCCTTGGTCGGGTCGTCGGTGCGCAGCTGCCGGGCCGCGCCGTCCTCGAGCCAGCCCACGGTCGCCTCGGCCGAGTCGCGGCCACCCAGCTCGGCCGGGGTGTCGATGGCCAGCAGCCGCCCGGCGGCGATCACGCCGACCCGGTCGGCCAGGGTCTCCGCCTCGTCGAGGTAGTGGGTGGTCAGCAGGATGGTGGTGCCGTCCTGGTCGGACAGCGTGCGGATCAGCGCCCAGAACTGCCGGCGGGCTTCGGGGTCGAAGCCGGTCGTGGGCTCGTCCAGGAACAACAGGCGAGGCCGGCCGACCACGCCGATGGCGACGTCGACCCGGCGCCGCTGGCCGCCGGAGAGCGTACGGACCTTGCGGCCCGCCTTCTCGGTCAGGCCGACCAGGTCGATCACCTCGTCGACCGGGCGCGGCCGGGGATAGTACGCGGCGAAATGCCGCACGGTCTCGCCGACGGTCATGTCGGCCATGTCGGAGGCGTTCTGCAGCACCAGGCCGATGCCGTAGCGCCAGCGCCGGGGCGCCCGCTGCGGATCCTCGCCCAGCACCCGCACCTCGCCGGCGTCGCGTTTCCGGAATCCCTCGAGAATCTCGACGGTGGTCGTCTTGCCGGCCCCGTTCGGCCCGAGCAGCGCGAAGATCTCGCCGTCGGCGATGCTCAGGTCGACCCCGTCGACCGCCGGAACCTTGTTGTACATCTTCCTCAGGCCTTGAACCCGCACGGCATCAGTCACCGTTCCAGCCTGCGATCGGCCGGGCCGGGCGCGCGACGACCGGTGGACGGACGGGTGTCAACCGATCGATGGACAGCACCGCGGGCCGGGGTCCGTTAGGGGTGGAGCTGCCGCGGCCGGGATGTCTAGCCTGCTCGGATGGATGCTCCCGCCCTGGTCGCCATCAGCGACCTGCACGTCGCTTACGCGGAGAACCGCGAGATCGTCGAGCGGCTCCGGCCCGCGCACGACGGGGACTGGCTGATCGTGGCCGGCGACATCGGGGAGATGTTCGCCGACATCCGCTGGGCGCTGGGCGTGCTGGCCGGGCGGTTCGGCAAGGTGATCTGGGCGCCCGGTAACCACGAGCTGTGGACGCCGCGTGACGACCCGAACCAGTCGCGCGGCGTGGCCCGCTACGAGGCACTGGTCGAGATGTGCCGGGAACTGGGCGTGGCCACCCCCGAGGACGACTATCCCGTGTGGTCCGGCTCCGGCGGGCCGGTCGCGGTCGCGCCGCTCTTCCTGCTGTACGACTACTCGTTCCGGCTGCCGGGGCAGGCGAGCAAAGAGGAGTCCCTGGCCCGGGCGTACGACGTGGGTGTGGTCTGCACCGACGAGATCCTGTTGCATCCTGACCCGTACCCGAGCCGGGAGGAGTGGTGCTGGGCGCGGGTCACCGAGACCGAGAAGCGGCTGGCCGCCGTTGATCCGGCCCTGCCGACCGTGCTGGTCAACCACTTCCCCCTCGTCCGCGAACCCACTCGTATCCTGCGCTACCCCGAGTTCGCCCAGTGGTGCGGCACCGACCGCACCGCCGACTGGCACGTGCGCTTCCGAGCTGTGGCCGCTGTCTACGGCCACCTGCACATCCCGCGCACCACCCACTACGACGGCGTGCGCTTCGAAGAGGTGTCGGTCGGCTATCCGCGCGAGTGGCGCCGGCGGGGCACCCCACCGGGAGCGCTGCGCCGGGTGCTGCGCTGACGACCAGCGGGCGCAGTTAGGCGACGTTGCCGATGCGGGGGCCGAGCTTGACCAGCAGGTCGGCCCGCCGCGTCACGTTGAGCTTGCGGTAGACCTTGGTCAGGTGCTGTTCGACCGTGCTGACCGTGACGAACAGCTTGCTGGCGATCTGGCGGTTGGTGCTGCCCTGGGCGGCAAGGGTGGCGACCCGCCGCTCGGCCTCGCTGAGCGAGTTGAACGCCTCGGCATCGTGCTCGTCGCCGCCGTCGGGCACGGTGTCGTCGACGTCCGGCAGCAACTGCCTGCGCAGGGCGTCGGCCTGGCAGTCGGTGGCCAGGTCGCAGGCCCGCCGCACGGTCATCCGGGCCCGCTGGAAGTCGCCGAGCGCCTTCTGGGCCTGGCTCAGGTCGGCCAGCGTGTGGGCCAGCTCCAACCGGTCGCCGCAGGCCCGCAGCATCTCGGCCGCCTCGCGCAGCAGCGTCGGGCGCTGGGCCAGGGGGACCGTCGCGGCGAGCACTCGCAGGGCAGCCGCGTGGGTGCGGCTGGGCTCCGGGCTGAGGTGGGTGAGCTGACTCTCGGCGAGCACCCGGGCCTCCTCGGCGTGGCCGAGGGCCAGATGGGCCCGGGCCGCGTGGATGCGCCACGGCGCGATGGCGGGCAGGTCCACGTTCCATCTGGCCGTGAGGTCCCAGCAGGTGAGGAAGTCTTCCAGCGCGGCTTCGGCGCGGCCGGTGGCCAGGTAGTAGTTGCCACGAGCCTGCAGATAGAACAGGCCGAACACGGTGTCGAACATGGTGTCCGGCACCGGCTGGTCGAGGAGCCGGCCGGCTTCGTCGAGCCGGCCCCGGGCGACGAGCGCGAGCATTGCCACGCTCAGCGGGACGCCGAACGCGTCGGACCAGCTCTCGCGGGACATCATGCCCAGCGCAGCCTCGGCGTGGCGCTGTGCGTCGCCCAGCTGGCCCGCCCGCAGCGCGATGTCCGAGCGGATGCCGGTCAGCATTGCCCGCCACGAGGAGGCGCCGCGGTCGCCGGCCTGGGCCAGCAGCCGGTCGGTCCACAGCGCCGCGGTCTCGAGGTGGTCGGCGTGCACCAGGACAGTCAGCGCGGCGGCGAGCACGGGCGGGGCGCCGCCGACCAGCGGGGCGCGCTGCAAGGCTTGCTCCGCCGCGACCACCACGGTGCTGTTCGGTCCCTTGGTCATGATGGTCTCGAGCGCGTGGGCCAGGGCCTCGCGGGTGTTGACCACGGCCTCAGGTCCGCGCCCGGACGACGGGTGCCCGGCCGGCTGGTCGCCGATCAGGCCCGGGTGGGTGTAGCGGATCGACGCGGTCAGGAAGCGGATCTCGGCGCGTTCCCGGGCGTCGACGTCCATCGTGCGTACGCCGTCGAGCACCTCGACCGCCTCGGTCGTGCGGCCCAGCCAGAGCAGACAGTGCACGGTGGTCACGCGGTCGAGCACGCTGAGCCGGTCGGCGCGGGCGGCCGCCACGAGCTGCGCCAGCCGGTGCCCGGCGGCGGCCGGGTCGACGCGCCACTCGGTCTGCAGCAGCGCCACCTTCAGCGTCGCCCGTTGCTCGTCGCCGGTAGCGCCGTCGTGGGCCAGGCGCAGCATGGCCAGAGCCAGCTCGACCTCGCCGCCGCCGAGCAGCTCCTCGGCTGCGGCGCCGAGCACCGGGCCGGCCCAGGACGGCGTCCGCCCGGCGGCCAGCAGGTGCCGCGCGATCGGCAGCGGCGCCGACCCCTCCTCGTGCAGCACCAGCGCCGCCCGCAGGTGCAGGCCGGTCAGGGCGGGCGCGGTCAGCTGGTCGAGCACGGCCTGGCGGGCCCTCGGGTGGGGCAGCCGACCGTCGAGGACCAGGCCGGCCAGCTCGAGTCCGGAGACCGCCCGGCGGGCTGCCGCCGCGTCCACCTCGGCCAGGCGAGCGAGCGACAGCACGCCGGTCGGGCGGCAGTCGTCGAGGAGGGCCAGGGCGGCCAGCACCTGGCGGATCACCGGGTCGCAGCGCTCCACGTAGCGGCGGAAGGCCGACGTGTACGCGAGCCCGGGCTGGATGTCGGCGTCGGCGCCCGGTCCGGCCGGCGCGGCCTCGCGCAGGTCGGTGATCAGGGTGCGGGCCAGCAGCGGGTTGCCGCCGGAGACCCGGGTGCACGCGTCGACGACCGGTTCGGCGGGCGGAGTGCCGAACGCCTCGGCCAGCAGCGTGCGTACGCCGTCTCGGGACAGCGGAGGCAGGGCCAGGTGGTGGTCGCCGGCCAGTTCGATCAGTTCGGCGAAGAGCTGGCGGTCGGTGGGTTCGACCAGTTCGCCGCCGCTGAGCACCACCAGTACACGCGAGCTCCGGATCCGCCGTACTAGATAGAGCAGGCAGTTCAGCGAGAGCTGGTCGACATGCTGCAGGTTGTCGACGGTCAGCAGCACCGGCGTGTGCAGGCCCGCGGCCAGCAGGGCCACGGTCGCGCCGTGCAGCATGGTGGCGAGCCGCGGTCCGGGCACCGCCTCCCCGCGGTCGTGCCGCACGGCGGTGTTGCGCACTTCACGCAGCAGATCGGACCGGCCGGCCTCGTCGGTGACGTACCCAAGGTCGTGGCAGAGCTGGCTGACCAGGCTCAGCGGCAGGTCCCGCTCGGTGCGGCTGCCGGCCGCTCGCAACACGTGGAAGCCCTCGGACCGGGCGCGTTCGGCGAACGCGTCCAGCAGGGTGGACTTTCCGCTGGCCATCGGGCCGGTGACGGCCAGCAGCCGGCCGTTGCCGGATTGGCAGTCCGCGAGCGCGGCTGTGAAGTGCGCCACTTGATTCCGCCGTTCGACGAACACCATGCTCTGCTTCTCCCCGACGTCACCGCGCGTTTTCCAAAATTAGGGTCAGCGGTATGGTTCCAACGCACCAAAGGCACTCGGCGCGCCATTCGATCGGCGCGTCGTTGCGCTTTACGAGGGGCATGACGGCGCAAACCGGAAAAGCTTTCACGATTAGCTGCGACAACGTGAGTATGTCACTCGAAAGTGCGCATGAGCAATCGACTCACGCTGCTCAATGCGTCATCTGACCTCCCGATATTGCGGATGTAAACGGCTAAAGCGGACGATCTTGATCTCGGTCAAACCGGGCACTGTGGACGGCTTCGATCCTCGTGAAAGTAGGATGAGCAGCAAGTTTTTCACCCCGTAACGTTCGCCGCACTTTTATTTGCGGGCGGTCCCCGGCGGCAAGGTGAAGGAAAGTTAAACGAGCGTGCCCGCGAAATTAAGGCATTCGTTGCCCGGTCATGCTGGGACCGCTTTCATGCCCGTTTCAAATGCGCAGGACGGTGCCTTGGTCACCCTTGCCGGCCCGCTAGGGGATCGACAGGGGTGGAGGCGTGCCGGGGTCGTCCGTAGCGTGGCCTTGGCATCCAATAATTGCTCCAGTCGCATTCGAAGTGGGGAAGTGGTGTGACGGACAACGGCGCGGAAGAGGCCTGGCGAATTCCGATCGACCGCGCGCAGGCGCCGTCGCGGGAACCAGGCCCGATCGACCTGCGGCGCAATTTTCTGCAGGCTGCCTACACCGGAATTCCCACGTTCATGGGCACGCCAGTCTGCCTCGACCCGGCCGACCTGCGGGCCGGCGGCGTCGACGTGGCCGTGTTCGGCGTGCCGCTCGACTCCTCGTCCGGGCACCGCGGCGCCGCGTACGGGCCCCGGGCGATGCGCTCCGACGAGCGGTACCTGTTCAACACCCCCGAGCTGATGCTCAACGCGAGCACCCGGGTGAGCCCGTTCAGCGTGCTCAAGGTGGTCGACTACGGCGACGCGGCGATCGACATCTTCAGCGTGGAGAAGTCACTGCCGTCGATCGCTTCCACGGTCCGCGAGGTCGCCGACACCGGCGCCGTCCCGGTCATCCTGGGCGGTGACCACTCGTTGATGATCGCCAGCGTCGGGGCGCTGGCCGAGCTGTACGGCCCGGACAAGATCGGCGTCGTCCACTTCGACGCCCACCCGGACTGCCACGAGCACATCTTCGGCCACCGGATCACCCACGGCACGCCGATCTGGCGGCTCATCGAGGAGAACCGGATCCCGGGCAAGAACTTCGTTCAGATCGGGCTGCGCACCCCGACCGGGCCCGACGACCAGCTGATGAACTGGATGCGGCGCAACGGCCTGCGCACCCACTTCATGACCGAAATCGACCGGATCGGCTTCCCGGCCGTGCTCGACAAGGTCATCGAGGAGGTCCTGGACGGGCCGGAATTCATCTACCTCTCGCTCGACATCGACGTGCTCGACCCCGCGTACGCGCCCGGAACGGGCACCCCCGAGCCGGGTGGCCTGACCCCGCGCGAGCTGTTCCCAGCGTTCCGCCGGCTGTGCGCCGAGACGAACGTCATCGGCATGGACGTCGTCGAGGTGGCCCCACACCTCGACCCCGGCTACACAACCACCATGAACGCCCGCCGGGCCATCTTCGAGGGCCTGACCGGCCTCGCCATGCGCAAATCGGGCCTGGTCAGCGCCGGCTACCTGAACCCGATCGCCTCCGGCCAGGTCAAGTTCCCGCTGACCTGACCTGCGCCCACCCGACCGACGGACGAAGGACGGCCGACGATGACCGCCACTGTTTTCGCGCCCGACTCGGCCCAGCCCCTCACGGAGATCGAGTCCACGGCCGCCCGCGTCGCCGCGGTGCTGGCCGGGCACGGCGTCCGCCCGGGATCGCGCGTGATCCTCAAGGCCGACAACTCGGCGGCCTGGGTGACCGTGCTGCTCGGTCTCGCCCACGCCGGCGCCTCGATCGTGCTCGTCGACCACCAGGACAAGGCGGCCGAGACGACCCGCATCCACCGCCTGACCCGGGCCGTGCTGTCGGTCGTGGACGACGACGCGGTGCCGCCCGCCGAGGGTGAGACCGTCTACCTCTACCAACTGCTCGCCGCTGCGGCGGCCCGGCCCGCGCCCGTACTCGATGGCCCGCTCGACCTCAGCGTCTGGCGGACTCTCCCGGACGGGCTGATCATGTGGTCGTCCGGATCGACCGGGCAGCCCAAGGGTGTGGTGAAGACGGGGGAGCGGTTCCTGCGCAACCTCGAGCGCAACGCCGCCCAGATCGGGCACCACCCCGGCGACGTGCTGCTGCCGCTGCTCCCGTTCTCCCACCAGTATGGGCTCTCGATGGTGTTCATCGCCTGGCTGGTGCGCTGCTCGTTGGTCGTCGCGCCCTACCGCCGGGCCGACCGGGCACTGCGGATGGCCGGTCAGACCGGCGCCACCGTGCTGGACGCGACACCGTCGACCTACCGCAGCATCGCCAACATCGTCGGCCGCCGCGACGACCCGGCCGCCGACCTGGCCACCGTGCGGATGTTCTGCAGCGGGGCGGCACCGCTCGACCCGACTCTGACCGACCGCTACGTGGCGCTGTTCGGCCGGCCGCTGCTCGACAGCTACGGCAGCACGGAACTGGGCAACGTGGCGTTCGCCACCGCGGACAACCCGGTCGCGACCGGGCGGCCGGTCGAGGGGATGGGCGTGCGGATCGTCGACGACGAGGGCGCGGTGCTCGGGCCGGACCAGCTGGGCGAGATCGAGGTCGACTCGCCGGATCTGATGGAGGGCTACCTCGACGACGACGGCGAGCTGGCCCCGGCCGAGCGCGGCTGGCGGCGTACGGGGGACTTCGGCCGCCTCGACGAGCGGGGCAACCTGTTCATCGCCGGTCGCAAGCTGGCCGTGCACCGGATGGGCTACACGCTCCACCCGGAGCTGATCGAGGCGCGGGTGGCCGAGGCCGGCTGCTCGGCCAAGGTGATCGCGGTGCCGGACGACCGGCGGGGCAGCTCACTCGTGTTCTTCGTCGAGGACGAGGACGAGGCCGACTCGGCGCACTGGCGTGAGCGGATCTGCGCGGTGCTGCCCGCCTACGAGCAACCCAACCGGGTCGTGGTGGTGGACCGGCTGCCGCTCAACCGCAACGGCAAACCCGACCGGCGCGCTCTGGAAGAGATGGCGGCCGGCCTGTCCCAGGAAGTCTCCGCGTGAGCTCAGCGATCGTCTTTCCGGCGCTGTCGCCGCTGCGCCGCGGTGAACTGGGCACCTTCCTGCTCGTGCATCCCCTCGCTCGGCGGCGGCTGGCCGAGGCGGACGAGGCGCTCGGCTACCGGCTGGTGGACGCGCTGGCCGACGCCCCGCCGGACGACGACTACGCCGAGCCCGTCCAGGTGGCCGTGCTCGTCGCCTGCCTGGCGCTGGCCGACTGGGCTTCGCAGCGGCTCGGCGCGAGCCCGGAGTACTGCGTCGGCCCCAGCTTCGGGGAGCGCGCCGCACTGGCGTACACCGGCGTCCTGTCCTTCGAAGACACCGTGCGGCTGGTCGACGAGATCGCGCGTACGGAACGGGACTACTTCGCCACCGAGCACCGCGACGTCGTGACCCACTCGTTCGTCCGGGTGCCGGCGGACCGCCTGGACGACATGCTGGCCGGCCTGAGCTGGCACGACGTCTCGGGGCGGCTGGACGCTGACTTCCACATGGTGTCGCTGCGCGAGGCCGAGCTGGACGGGTTCAAGGCGGCGATCGGCGCGGCCGGCGGGTACTCGCTCTACACCATGCGGCCGCCCGCTCACGCCTCGTTGTTCACCGGGGTGCGGGCCCGCATGGAGAAGGTCTACGAGTCGTACGCGCTGGAGGCGCCTCGCCTGCCTATCGTGTCCTATCAGGACGGTGCGCTGTTGACCGAGCCCGAAACCCTCAAAGCCGCGCTGCTGGACGGTTTCGTCCAGCCGATCCGCTGGCTCGAGGCGCTCGAGACCCTGCGCGAGCGCGGCGTGGAGCGCCTGTGGGTGGCCGGCCCGGACACGATGTTCTCCCGGCTGCGCTCGACCTCGGCGAGCTTCGAGGTCGAGCTGTGCGACATCCGGCGGGTCATGGCCCGCCCCCGCCGGCGCCTCTAAGGGCTCGCCGAGAAATAACACGTTGGTTGGATCTTTATCGGGCGGGGTTTAGGACCGTTTGGTGCCGGCCGCG
>NZ_JAMQOL010000094.1:0-18694 GCF_023717965.1 Paractinoplanes hotanensis
AGGACCGCCCGAAACCACCGATTCACCCGTGTCATCCCGAATCGGCTGTCATTCCTTGCTGAGATCAGTTCAGTGCACTGCCGCCAGCTGCAACGCGCGTGACGGCATCGACGAATGCCGTGACGTCCCCCACCCGTTCCTTGAGTAGATATCCGATTCCCTCAGGATGCTCGCCGACCAGATCCATCACATACGCGGGCTCGCAGAACTGCGACAGCACCAGCACCCCGATCTGCGGCGCGCGGCGGCGCAGCTCCATCGCGGCCCGCAAGCCGTCCTCCTGGAATTGGGGCGGCATCTGCACGTCGGCGATGACGACATCGGGACGGTAGGCAAGTGCGCGTTTCAACAGGTCATCGGCGTCGCCGGACCGGGCGACGACTTCAAGTCCAGCGTCGGTGAGGATCCGGGCGACGCCCTCGCGAAGCAGTACGTCATCCTCTCCGATAACCACTCGCAGCGGCCGGCCAGTGTCAGTGGACGTCATCGGTCCGGCCCTTCGATGAGGCGTAGCAGGGTGGGGCTCAACAGCTCATCCTTCGGGACGAAGCCGACCGCTCCGGCTCGTTCGGCGGCAGCGACATTCGCCGGATCAGCGTCGGAGGAGAAGATCACCACGCGTATGGCCCACGGCTTGGCTGTGAGTTGCCGGGTAAGCGAGAAACCGTCGCCGTCGGGCAGCCCGACGTCGACCAACGCACGGTCGGGACGTTGGGCATCCGCGTATTCGAGGGCCTGCGCGACTGAACCGGCCTCGCCGATCGCCGCGTAGCCCCGGCTTCGCAGGATCCGCAAGACGAGCTCCCGGATGGACGCGTCGTCGTCGACGACCAGAATTGAGCCCTTCATCCGCTCATCGTCTCAACGCGGCACCCCCGGCGATGGTAGGGCTGACCGGAAATTTGTGTCTTGCGGGCCGACGGCCATCAGGCCAGCCCTACTTTTCTTCTGGTTGGCGCCCCCGGTCTTCGGGCTAACCGTTCTGGTCAGCATCTCGAGCTCTTGGAAGGGTCGGACCAGGCCAGAGGAACTGAGGAGCGCACATGTCCACCATCACGGTCGGTACCGAGAATACGACTTCGATCAATCTGTACTACGAGGACCACGGCACCGGACCGGCGGTCGTTCTGATCAGCGGCTGGCCGTTCGACAGCCGGTCCTGGGAACCTCAGATCCACCCGCTGCTGACCGCGGGCTACCGGGTGATCACCTACGATCGGCGCGGGTTCGGGCGATCCAGCCGGCCAGCCGGTGGCTACAACTTCGACACCCTGGCCGCAGACCTCGACAAGCTCCTTACCCTCCTTGATCTGCGCGAGGTCACCCTGGTCGGGCTCTCGCTGGGTACCGGGGAGGTCGCCCGCTACATCGGCGTCCACGGCACGCAGCGCTTGAGGTCCTGCGTGTTCATCGAAAGCCTCGCGCCCTCGTTCGTCAGGTCCGCGGAGAACCCGAACGGTGTCGATCAGGCTGGCGTTGACGGGGTCCAGCAGGCCATCCTGCACGACCGGCCGGCCTGGCTCACCGGCCTGATCGGCGCCATGTTGAACCTCGACGAACTGCTCGGCAAGCGCGTCAGCGAGGAAGCCGTCCGCAACCTGTGGAACGCCGGCGCCGACGCGTCGCCGGAGGCGACCTGGGCGTGCCCGGTGACCTGGCTGGACGATTTCCACGAGGACCTCAAGGGCATCGACATCCCGGCGCTGGTTCTGCACGGCACCGCCGACCGCATTCTGTCGATCGAGGGCCAGGGACGCCGCATGCACGCCGCGCTGCCGGACGCGCGTTACGTCGAGATCGAGGGCGGGCCGCATCTCATGTGCCTGAGCCACGCCGACGAAGTCAACCGTGAACTGCTCCGGTTCCTCGCCGAATAGCCCACCCGCCCGCACCAGCAAATTGCAAGGAGCGTAACGATGTCCGATCACCCCACCGTCGTCCTCGAGCCCGCCGCTCAGCGACTCGTCGAGGACACCGCCGACCCCCTCTTCCTCATCGACGCCGGACCGGCCGGCGCCCGCAAGATCCTCGAAGACCTGCAGGCCGCGCCCGTCGAGAAGCTTCCGATCACCGAGGAGTGGATCATCGTGCCGGCCGCTGCCGGGGACGTCCGGGTCCGCATCGTCAAGCCGGTCGACGCCGAGGCCGTCCTACCGGTCGTGCTCTACATGCACGGCGGCGGCTGGATTCTGGGCAACGCCGGCACCCACGACCGGCTGGTTCGTGAACTCGCCGTCGGCGCGCATGCGGCAGTCGTCTTCGTTGAGTACACCCCGTCCCCAGAAGCGCGCTACCCGGTGGCGATCGAGCAGGGGTACGCCGTCGCGCAGTGGGTGGGCAGGGAGGGCGCCACGCGCGGCCTGGACGCCAGCAGGATGGCTGTGGCCGGTGAGTCCGTGGGCGGCAACATGGCGGCGGCGCTGGCGCTGATGGCAAAGGAGCGCGGGGATGTCACCTTCGTGCAGCAGTCGCTGTACTACCCCGTCACCGACGCGGCGATGAACACCGAGTCGTACGAGCACTTTGCCGCCGGGTACTACCTGAGCCGCAAGTCGATGGAATGGTTCTGGGACGCGTACGCCCCCGACCGCTCCAAGCGCTCGGAGATCACCGCCTCACCGAACCATGCCTCGGCCGAGCAACTCCGGGGACTGCCTCCGACGCTGGTGTTCGTCGACGAGGCGGATGTGCTGCGCGACGAGGGTGAGGCGTACGCGGCCAAGCTGCGCAGCGCCGGCGTACCGGTGACGACCGTGCGCTACGACGGCACCGTCCACGATTTCATGCTTCTCAACTCGCTCACCGGCACGCGGGCAACCCGTGCCTCCGTCAACCAGGCCGCCGCCTTCCTGCGCGCGGCACTCGCGGCGAAGTGAGCGGGTGAGGTCATGTTCGACGGTTTCGTGCAGCACGGCTTGCGCACCGCACGCGGTCAGATCTTCGCCCAGGTCGCCGGGCAGGGGCCGCCTCTGCTCCTCCTGCACGGCTATCCGCAGACGCACGTTATGTGGCACACCGTCGCCGACCTGCTGACGGACCGCTTCACCGTCGTTGTGGCCGATCTGCCGGGGTACGGGGCGTCGTTCCGGCCGGTGCCGGCTGCGGATCACGTACCCCATTCCAAACGGGCTCTTGCCGATGATCTCGTGCAGGCCATGAGCATGCTGGGCCACGACCGGTTCGCGGTCGCGGGTCACGACCGGGGCGGGCGGGTGGCGTACCGGATGGCGCTGGACCACCCGGACCGGGTGGCGGCCGCCGCCGTGCTCGATGTCGTGCCTACCGGTGACGTGTGGGCCCGCGCCGACGCGCAGATGGCGCTGGGCTACTGGCACTGGGCCTTCCTGGCCCAGCCGGCGCCGCTGCCCGAGCGTCTCATCGCCGGCGACCCCGACGCCTTCTTCGACTTCCACGTCCGGGCCCTCGGCCTCGGGCGTGCCGCGGACAGGTATCCGGCCGACCTGATGGCCGGGTACCGTGCGCTGTTCGACGACGTCAGCACCGTGCAGGCCATCTGCGAGGACTATCGGGCCGGCGCCACCGTGGACCGCCATGACGACGACGCCGACCGGGGCGTTCGGAAGATCGTTTGCCCGCTCCTGGCCCTGTGGAGTGAGTGCGGAGCCTTGCCCCGCTTTTACGGCGATGTGCTCGACGTTTGGCGGCCGTGGGCGGACGACGTCACCGGCCAGGCGGTGCCGGCCAGCCATTTCCTCGTCGAGGATCAGCCCGGACCAACCGCGCATGCCTTGTCCGTGTTTCTCGAGCGCCGGCCGTCGGCGTTCCCGATCTCGTAACCTTCGGGAGGTTTCACCATGTCGTCCGACGCCGTCGAGCACGCTGAGCAGGCCGATGAGCTTGCCGCCAAGCTCAAGCGCACCGAGACCCTGCACCGGGGCTCGTCCATCCCCGGCCGCGACATCGTCCAGGTACGCACGGAGATCCCCGCCGGCGTGGAGTCCGGGTGGCACATCCATCCCGGTGAGGAGGTCGGTTATATCGTCGCCGGGACGGTACGGATGGAGATCCGCGACCAGCCGACGCTCATCCTGCATCCCGGAGACGGGTTCCTGATCCCGCGCCGGACTCCACACAACGCCACCGATCTCGGCCCCGACACCGGCCTGATGCTGTCGACCTATCTCGTCGAGAGCGGGCAACCGCTGGCCACATTCGTGCATTGACAAGCAGGCTTCTGGCCTTCCAACCGCTCCTTCGTCACGTCGTCGCGGAAACCGGAACCATCCGCTGGAGTTCCTCATGAGATCAGGACAGCTCACTTCCGAGAACGGGCACAGCGCCTCGATGCACGGATCGGAGTCGCCGAAATTCTGCAGGAGGCGATCCAGTCGCACCTGCCGACGCTGGAACAGTACGATCTGGCCGCCCTCTACCTGCCCGCGAACCGGCAGGAGAAAGTCGGCGGCGACTGGTACGACGCGATCACCGGACGGGCCGGTCGCCTCACCATGGTCATCGGTGACGTGGCCGGCCACGATATGACCGCCGCCGCCCGGATGGGTCAGCTGCGCAGCGTGCTCCGCGCCTACATCGTTGACCGCCACGAACCCCCGTCTGCCCTGCTACGCCGTATGGACGTGGCCAATTATTCCCTCGGTGAACCGGTGCTCGCGACCGCCGTCATCGCCGTCATCGACACCCCTCGCCGGCGGCGGATACCGCCTGCGTTGGTCCAACGCAGGCCATCCGCCGCCGTTGGTGATCCACCCGGACGGGACCGTGCAGTCGCTCACCGGCCATGACCTGTTGCTGGGAGTACGCCGATTCGCACCCCGGCACACGTGGACGATGCCGTTGGTTCCTGGATTCACGGTGCTTCTCCACACTGACGGGCTGGAGGAACGGTCAAGCGTGGCGGACGATGACAGTCCCGCTTGCCTGCATCGACGCCTGCGGACTGCCAGGCGCACCCGACTCCAGGACTTGCTCGAGGACGCGGTCGCAGACATCAGGGCAGACCGGGCTGACGACATCGCCATGCTTGCGGTCCGCCTGCCGGCCGCTGGATGAGCCCGATGCGGAGCTTTGCGGCAGGGTCGTCGTTGAGACACAGTCCCACTATGTCGCTGTTGGAGCCGAGCTCGGCGACGGTTCGATACGCCTGATACGGGATTCCGTCCAAGGCGTCGAGTGAGGTCTGCCGGGCCCAGACATGCAAAAGATAGCCGGCTTCGGCGATGGCCCGGGCCATCGGAGCGCCTTGGTCGCCGAGCCCTATCCAGCCGATGCGTGGAAGCGACGCGGTCATGGTGAGGTCCTCACTTTCCGTTGAGGCCGACGGCTGCGGCAGAGATCGCCCAGAGCCGTTCGGCGTTTTCCGGATCCAGGGAGTAGGGCGCCACGCTTCGGACGAGCTCTTCGACGTCGGCGGGCCGCTGGTCGGTGGGTACTGCTTCCTGGTTGTCGTTGAAGTAACGCCCACCGATGTCCTCCAGCTGTAGCGAGACGGCCAGCAGCACCGACGTCGAGGCGCCCTGCTCGGTGGTCTTCTGCAGTTCCACCGGGGTGGCGAGCTTGCCGCCGACGTGACGCTGCAACGGCGTCGCGATGGCACCGGGATTTGCCGTGTTCACCGTGATGCCGTCGTCGCGCCAGCGCGCGCTCGCCGCCACCGCGAAAAGGTTCACCGCCGTCTTCGACTGCGCATAGGCGAGCGTGGCGTCGTACGGACGGAATTTGAAGTTGATGTCGTCGAAGACGACTGGCGAGAACAAGTGAGCGGACGAGCTGAGACTGACCACCCGTGCCCCACCCGCTGCCGCGAGCGCGGAATGCAGCCGGGTCGTTAGGAAGAAGTGGCCGAGGTGGTTGGTCGCAAATTGAAACTCCCAGCCTTGCGGGTCGGGCGTCAGCGACGGCAGGGCCATCACACCGGCGTTGTTGATCAGTAGGTGCAGTGGGCCTTCCCAGTCCGCGGCGAACGCGGCGATCGACGCGTGGTCGGTCAGCTCAAGCTGCCGCACCTCGACACCATGGCCTATTTCCTCGGCCGCTTTGTGGCCGCGTTCGGTGTCGCGCACGGCGAGCGTGACTGAAGCACCGCGGCGAACCAGCGTACGAGCAGTCTCGACCCCGATACCGGAGGCTCCGCCGGTGACAACGGCCCGCTTGCCGGTCAAGTCAATGCCCTCGGACACCTCGTCGGCCGTCGACTTGGCCCCGTACGGCGTGGTGATACGCATATTTCGCTCCGAATGCATTCGTGCCCGCGCTCCGCAACGGCGCGCTATGGACAAGGCCCTGTCTGACGGCCGTCAGGGCCGCCTGCTGGCGGCAGGTAAGCCAGCAACTGATGGTGGTTCCCCTTCCAAGGCGACAGGCCGTCACAACTACTGACACTATGAGGCTCACCAAATCTGCGAGCGGGCACCATCAGGGCAACCGGATTCGTTTTCCGGTAAACCGGATGAACCGTCGACATGCGTCGACACGACGACGAGCCGGTCTCCAGGCCAGCCAGTTGTATGCCGTTTACCGGCTGGCGGATGAGCATCAGTTCTTTGTCGCCGACCGCCTTCCCATGGGCGGCCCGATCCGGTTTGCCGGAACAGGATTACGGCTGGCCTGATAGTTCCCGCCTGCGCACTTTTGCGAACCTCGAATTGCCCGTCGACGCGGCGGGCCGGAGAGGAGCAAGAAATGAAACCGACGGTGATTCTCGTACATGGCGCCTATGCCGAGTCGTCCAGTTGGAACGGTATCCTCGAACCGCTGACCGCCGCGGGACACCGGGTGATCGCCTTCGCGACCCCGCTCCGTGGCGTTGCCACGGATGCGACGCTGCTGAGCGAGCTGGTCGCCACGATCGAGGGGCCGGTTCTGCTGGCCGGGCACTCCTACGGCGGTGCGGTCATCACCAACGTCACCGCTGAACCAGGGCACGTCATCGGCGCCGTCTACATCGCCGGCTTCGCTCTCGAACCGGGTGAGAGCTGCGCCGACGCCTCAGCGCTGGCGCCCGGGTCGACCCTCGCCGAGACCCTGGTCCCGGTGCCGTCGGCCGCCGGCGGCGCGGACACCTACATCGCACCGGAGCGGTACCACCACCAGTTCGCCGCGGACCTGACCACGCAGCAGGCGGATGTCATGGCCATCACCCAGCGTCCGGTCACCGACCGCGCCCTGAACGAGCCGTCGGGCGGCCAGCCGCTGTGGCAGTCGGTGCCCAGCTGGTTCCTGTTCGGCGAACTCGACCACAACATCCCCGTCGGCGCCCACCGGATCATGGCCGCCCGGGCGAAGGCCCGCGGCACCGTCGAGATCGCCGGCGCCTCGCACGTGGTCGGTATCTCGCACCCGGCCGAGACCGCTCGCCTCATCCTCGAGGCCGCCGGGGCCAACGAGCCTGCTGCCTCCTGACTCCGTATCGAAAGCACCACCAACGAAGGGCAGAACACCGCCATGAACCAGCAGAGCGATCCAGATGAGAACAACCCGGCCGTCCGGCGCGGAGCCTCCCGCCGCGCAGTGCTGAGCGCCGGAGCGGGGGCCGCCCTGACGGCGGCGGCCGTGGCCGGGCGAGGGCGTCACCGGCGCAGGCCGCCCCGGGCATCTCGGGCAGTCCCAGCGGCACCCGCATCCCGGTTGCCCCGGGAGCCGAGGTCAACGTCTCCGACCTGAACGGCGGCAGCCGCGGCACGGTGGTGTTCGTTCCGGGCTGGCCGCTGGCGTCCACGACCTTCGAGTACAACTACCTGTTCCTCGCCGACCACGGATACCGGGCGATCGGCCTGGACCTGCGCGGCTTCGGGCTGTCCGACGCCCCGTACGGCCCGTACACCTACGACGTCTGGGCGCGGGACATCCTGAAGGTTCTCGAGGCGTTGTCGCTGCGGGACGTCACGCTGGTCGGGCATTCGATGGGCGGCGCGGTCGCGCTGCGCCATGCAGCGCGTTTCGGCAGCCGGGTGGGCAAGCTGGTGCTGGCCGAAGCCTCGGCCCCCCGCTTCGTGTACGGCCCGCAGTCCGCCGACCTCGCCGCCGGGATCGCCGGCCTCATCTCCGGCTACGCCACCGACCGGACGGCCACGATCCGGGGCCTGACAGCAAACTTCTTCGCCACCCACACCGACATCACCACGGACCCCTTCCTGCAGTTCTTCGAGCGGCAATGCCTCGACCAGGCCTCGCTGCAGGCCAGCCGGGCCGGTCTGATCGCGTTGCGCGACGAAGACCTGATCCCGGACATGGCCCGGGTGAAGGTACCGACCCGGGTGTTCCACGCCATCAACGACAAGATCGTGCCCCTGGACCACGGACAAGCCCTGGCGTCGGGCATCCGCGACGCACGGCTGGTCACCTTCGACACCGCCGGACACGCCGTCTACGTGGACGAGCGGGACAAGTTCAACGCGGAACTGCTCAAGTTCATCCGCTGACCGACCGGCCGAGACAGCGAGGTCCATCGTGAGCGCGCACTACGCCGACATCGCCTTCACCGACCGGGTCGGCGACGTCCAGCAGCGGTACGGGAGCCAGAAGTTCTACGCCCGCCGCCGCCACCGCGGAACAGGTCCGGACCGGATCACCCCCGAGGTACGCGCATTCCTCGGCGCCCGGGACAGCTTCTACCTCGCAACGGTCAGCGAGTCCGGGTGGCCCTACGTGCAGTTCCGCGGCGGGCCACCCGGGTTCCTCAAGGTCCGCGACGACACCACGATCGGCTGGGCCGACTTCCAGGGCAACCTGCAGTACATCAGCACCGGCAACGTCGCCGGCGACAACCGGGTGGCGCTGATCGTTATGGACTACCCGCACCGGCGCCGGCTGAAAATCTACGGCCGCGCCCGGGTCGTCTTTCCCGACGACGATGCGGCCCTGATCGCGGACCTGGGCGTGCCGGACTATGACGCCGTCGTGGAGCGCGGTGTCCTCGTCGAGGTCGAAGCCTTCGACTGGAACTGCCAGCAGCACATCACGCCCCGCTACAGCGTCGCCGACCTCGAACCGCACCTCGACACGCTGCGCAACCGCATCGCCGACCTCGAGGCGGAGAACACCGCCCTGCGGGACAACTGCCGCCCTTCTGAAGGCGGGACACGGTGAGGCCGGCCAGCAGGCCCGCATACCGGGTGACCCCGAACGTGTTCGGCACGTCCTTCGGCGTCTGCGGTCTCGCCCAGGCTTGGTCGACGGCACACGCCGTCTCCGGGGTACCGCGATGGCCCGCCGACACCCTGTGGATCGCTGCGGCGGGCATCTGGCTGGCCACCCTGATCTGGTACGCCACCAACGTCCTGCGCGCCGGACGGCTGCGGGCGGACGTGAACGACCCCGTCTTCGCGCCGTTCACCGCCCTCATCGTGATCGTGCCGATGCTCCTGGGCATCGCCTTAGGCGGCCACGCCAGGGCCGCCGGTGAGATCGTTTTCCTGACCGCCCTGGTGCTGACCGTGGCGGCCGGCAGCTGGTTCTCCGGCCAATGGATCATCGCCGACCTCCAGCTCGCGCAATGGCACCCCGGGTACCTGCTGCCGACGGTCGCCGGTGGCCTGATCGCCGCCGGAGGCAGCGCGGCGTTCGGCTACGACACCCTGGCCATGGTGATGTTCGGCTACGGCGCCATCTCCTGGCTCGTCCTGGGTTCAATCATCCTGGTACGCCTGTTCACCGCGCCCGCATTGCCAATGGCACTGCGTCCGACGATCGCGATCGAGATGGCACCCCCGGTGGTGGCAGGCAACGCATGGTTCCTGCTCAACGGCGGGCACATCGACGCGGTCGCCGCCGGGCTGGCTGGCTACGCCGCTCTGATGGCCCTGATCCAGCTGCGGCTGATCCCGGTCTACCGGCAGGTTCCCTTCGGCCCCGGCTGGTGGGCCTACTCGTTCTCGTACGCGGCGGCCTTCACCCTGGCGGTCAACTGGCTGGGCGCCGAGCAGACCCCGGGCCGAACCGCATGGATCACCGTCCTGCTCGCCGTGCTCACCCTCGCAGTCACGGCACTGGGCATCCGCACCGTCCAACACCTCGCCAACGCCTCCTACCTGCCCCACGCGAACAGCACCTCGCCTCCGTCGACAGTCGGCGACCTGGCGAAGAGCCCCTGACCAGCACGGGATCGGCACACGCTGAACGGCGGAACCCGCCTCGTCCGGCCGGGCATGAGCATGAGCATGGACATCAAACCCTGGGAGCCAGTGTGAGCCGAGAACGAGGGCCGCAGAGGGTACGTCCCGGCAGCCATGCGATCTGGATGACGACGGCGCTCGTTGTCGGTGCTGGGGCGCTGGTGCTGGCGGCGTTGTCCGTCGCTACCTCGACATTCGGTCCACTCGGGTCGGGCTGTCGACTACGGCCGGGCGACTACACCCAGGTATGTCTGTAGTTGACGTGGATCATCGGCGACACCACCGAGGCCGGGTTCCAGAAGGACGCGCTGGCCGGTGTGCTCATGATGGCGGGCGCCGCGATGGCTCACTGGGGTGCCGGCCGGGGAAGAAGGTGGGCGGGCTTCGCCCTCAGCACAGGAGGCGGACTCCTCCCGTGGATGGTGGGCAGTGCCCTGCTCGGCCTGCTCATCAGCAACGTGGCGTGGGGTTGGACCATCGCCGTGTCCGGAATGTGGCAGCCGACCTTTGTGCCGTTCGTGTCGGTGCCGTGCGTTCTTGTTCTTCTCTACGGACGCGGGTGGGCGGTGGCCCTGACCGGTGCGGTCCTCGGCGCCGGTCTGACCACGCCGATCGCTCTGCCGATGGTGAATCTCGTCTGCCGGCCGACCGGCCTTCCCAACGTTGTGGGAACGACCACCGGCATGGCCGTGAGCACGTTGATCGCCTTACCTCTCTGCCGCTCGCTGCCATGGATGCTTCGACCTGCGATTGATGCCCCGGAAGTGGCTGGTCTCATCCGGCCGGACGCGCCGGCGTTGCTCCTGTCCAGCAGGGACCACTCTGGATGATCCGCCGCACCGTCGCGGATCTCACCGAAGCGCAGTTCTACGGCAACGAATGGGCCGGTGCGGGCTTGTTAGTCGGCACTGTCCTGAGCTACGGACTTAACCCCAGCCTCCCCGCGTACGGCTCGGGACTGGTTCCGCAACTTCTGATTGCCCAGGTGTCGACGGCCGTGCTCGGGGTGGCGCTGTGGCGGCGTCAGTGGGCGCAGCACGGCTGGTACCCGACCTTCGTCCCCGTGGTGTCCATCGCTCCGGCCGTGGTGCCGGCCTACGGAGGCACCGTACCGGCGGTGCTGGCGGGTGCGGTTCTCGGCGCCGTCACCGGTCCGCCCCTCGCGGCGTCCATCGCGAAAGGGCTGCCTGTCCACATACCGCCGTTGGTCGCGAACACGATGTGGCGATGCGGTGCCGGGCCGCGGTGACGGCCTCGTCCACGGACTTGTTCGAGCAGATGCCCTCCAACAGCCGCGGACCGAACACCCCGGCGGTCCGATCGGTCACCGGTTCGTTCATCGCGACCACTGCCGGGATGCCGCGCCCTCCAGCAAGCGCCTATCCATGGCTCTTGGCTGCCCTTCGTAAAGGACAGGTAGTGTCGTCGCGCGTGCTCCTGGACAGGGAGGATCGGCGCCCACTGCAGGGACACCTCGTCGGGCACGTCGAACATCGCGGCGTCGACCCCGTCATGTGGGCATCCGGCCACAGACCGAGCCGACGAGGGGTGTTTCGACGATGCTAACGGGGCGCCGCAGCGAGCGGGAAGCTCTGGACCAGGTGGTCGACGAGGTCCAGGGCGGGCAGGGACGTGCCTTGGACCTGCGAGGCGAGCCCGGGGTCGGCAAGACAGCAGGCCGGCGAACGGCGTCCCGACCGTACGCGCAGTCTTGAGCAAACCGGAACTAACAAGGCGATGCTGAAGGCGAAGGCCACTCTCCAGGCGCTGTGCTCGGGCCACCTCTATCGGGCCAACCCTCCATTTCTTCCGGCGAGCACCCCCGATTCTCGGGCCGACCGTCCTGGTCAGCGCCCTCACCCTCTGCGAGGTTCAGAGCTGCGGCTGCATCTCAGGCCACCATGGTCGTCAGGTATGAGGCGACCTGAACCCGAGCCATCGCCAGGAGCTTCCTCATGACATCAGTACAACTCGCTCCCGAGATAACACCGACAGACATGGCACGTAACCTGCTTCTCCTGCGCGCCAGTGAGACGTTATCGGCAACGGTCAGCGTGGCGGACGTGGTGGACGCGGTCCTTCACTTGCGGGGCCTCGCGCTTGGCGCGAGCCACCTGCGGGTCGTCGCCGCCAGCGGCCGATCAGACCCGCTGACCGAGCGAACCATCCGCGAAGGACGGACGTTCTACTTCACCGACGGTGCTGAACTCGCCGGCGCGTTTCCGAGTGAGGCGAAGCCAGACTCGCAGGCTGCGGCATGCGTGCCGCTGGTCGGAACAGCCGGCATTGTCGGGGTCCTGCGCCTGTTCTGGGACACGCCGCGCACGTTCTACGTCGCCGAACGAGCGGTGATCGCGACGCTGGCGACCTATATCGCGCAGGCATTGGAGCGGGCGCATCGGCTCGACGCGCGGATCGGAGTCGCCAACACTCTGCAGGAGGCGATCCTGTCTCGCTTACCAGCAGTGGAACGGTATGAACTCGCTGCACACTATCTGCCCGCGGACCGGCAGGAGAAGGTCGGTGGCGACTGGTATGACGCGGTCGCAGGGCGCGACGGCCAACTCACCATCGCTATCGGCGACGTGGTCGGCCACGACATAGCCGCAGCAGCCCGGATGGGCCAACTGCGCAGCATGCTGCGCGCGTACATCGTCGACCGCCACGAACCCCCGTCAGCTCTGCTGCGCCGGCTGGACGTGGCTAACCACTCCCTCGGCGAACCGACCATCGCGACCGCCGTCGTCGCCGTCATCGACACCTTCGCCAGCGGCAGGTACCGCCTGCGCTGGTCCAACGCCGGTCACCCACCACCGCTGGTGATCCACCCGGACGGGACCATGCAGTCGCTCACCGGCAACGACCTGTTGCTGGGCGCGCGCCGCTTTGCCCCGCGGCACACGTGGACGGTGCCGTTAGCGAGTGGATCAACGGTTCTTCTCCATACGGACGGGCTGGTGGAACGCTCGGGCGGTGCGGTCGATGACGATACCGACCATCTGCACCGACGCCTGCGGACAGCCCGGCGTACCCGGCTGCAGGACCTACTCGAAGATGCGGTCGCAGACATCGGGGCTGACCGTACTGACGACATCGCCATGCTTGCTGTGCGTTTACCGGCCGACGGATGAACTGTTCACACATTGAGAACCGCGTTCCGGTCCGATAGCCGCCATATGCCCGTCGGGCGGCGGACTGCGCCGCCTACTAAATCATCCAGGTCCACCCTGACCGTGACTGGCTGGCCCGTAAGCAGGTTCCGGACCAGACCGTCGAGGTCTCGGTACCGTTCACCACGGTCGGCGACTCGGCATGATCGTCACGGTAGGCAGCAGGAGCGGGTCATCTCACCGCTGGGGGTAGCGCGGTGCGCAGCTCGCGGCGGGAACTGATGCCCAGCTTGCTGAACACCTTGCGCAGGTGGTACTGGACCGTGCGCGCGGACAGGAACAACCGCCCGGCGATCTCCTGATTGGTGTGCCCGTCACGGGCCAGCCGCGCGATGAGCGCTTCCTGCGCGGTCAGCGTGGTGATCATTTCGACGCTGCGCTTACGCGTGGTCTCGCCCGTCGCGCCGAGCTCTTGGCGCGCCCGTTCGGCGAACCCTTCCGCCCCCATCGTGGTCAGCATCTCGTAGGCCGTGTGCAGCTGACCGCGAGCGTCGGAGCGGCGGTTCTGGCGCCGCAACCATTCCCCGTAGAGCAGATGCGCGCGGGCGAGCTGGGCGCCGAACCCGGCGCGACCCAGGCACTCGATCGACTCCCGGTAGCCGCCCTCGGCGACCTCACCCTCGCTGAGCAGGGCACGGCCACGAGCCTCCATTCCCGCGGCCCAGTCGGTCGGAGCCGCGCTCGCGCGCTCGGACAACCACTCCAGCGCAACACCGGCCAGTGCCACGTCCCCGGTCCGGGAAGCCGCCTCGAGCAGTTCCGGCACGACCAAGGGCCCCACGGCGATAACGTCGAGCTCGAAGCCCTGCCGGGCGCGCTCGACGGCGACCTGGTACCGGCCCAGCCCGTTGTTCAGGACCGCGGCGGCCAGCATCGCGTACGACGTAGGCACCTCGACGTCACGGGCGCTTGCCACATCTGTCATGGCCCGGATCAGCTCACCCGCTCGTGTCTGGTCACCACGCCAGCCGGCCAGGAACAGCCGGATCACCCCGCCGGTCAGTCGGCCGGTCATCTCGAGGATCAGTTCGTTTTCCGCGAGAAGCCGCGCGGCCATGTCCAGCTCACCCTGGTGAATGTGGAACAGTGCCCGATGGTGCAGGCCGAATTCCAGCGGTACGAGGGCACCGGCGTCCCGGGCGACCTGCACGTTCCGGGCGGTCAGAACCTGCCACGAGTGCATGTCGGACAGTTCCATGGCCAGGAGGCAACCGGCCGGGCGGGCTCCAGACCACAGCAACCGGCGGGCGTGCTCAGAACCGACGTCCATGGCGAGGAAGCGGCCGAGTGCCCGGGTCAGGGCCGGTGCGGCGACGGTGAAGCCGTCGGTGAACCGCAGCGCCAGCGCATCGAGCAGGTCATCCACGGGACGGGAAGGCTCATGGGCTGGCGGCGCGGCCAGGGCGGCCAGGGCGGCGTCCCGCCTGAGACCGTGCCGGTCGCCGGTCCACATCGCGATCTCCCAGAGGGCCTCCAGGTAGGTCTCGCGCGCCAGGTCGACACTGAGCGGCTCGAACATCCGCGCCGCGCCGAGCAGCACCTGCCCGGCGTTCCGGTTCTGACCCTGGGCGGCGGCGATCTGCCCGAGCAGGCGCTCGACGTCGGCGATCCCCAGTGCGTCCAGCGGCCCGGCCCGCGCCGCATCCAGCAGCTGCGCGGCCGACGCAAACGCCCCGGCTTCGTGCTTGGCCCTGGCGGCGGTGAGCAGCCGACCCGCCCGGCGAGCCGGGTCCGGCGTCAGCAATGCCGCCCGCTCACGGAACGCGGCCGCCGCCGCCAACCCGCCACGGGCCTGCGCCCGGCCCGCAGACGAGTCCAGCTCGACCGCGATCTGCTCATCCAGCCCGACCGCGGCCCGAGCCCGGTGCCAAGCCCGCCGATCCGGGTCCACGACCGGGTCGGTCGCTTCGGCCAGCGCCGCATGCACGGCCCGCTGTTCGGGCTGCGGGGCCGACCGATAGACCGCTGAGCGCAGAAGTGGATGCCGAAACCGCACGTGGGTACCGAACTCCGCCAGCCCCGCTTCGACAGCCGGTTCCCCGGCGTCCTTCGGCAGACCGAGCAGGTCGGCTGCCCGCCAGACCAGCGACGGGTCGCCCGATGGGTCAGCCGCCGCGAGCAGCATCAACCGCCGGGTCACAGCAGGCATGGCATGCATCTGGCGAAGGAAGCTGTCCTCGATCCGGCCGGCCAGCGGCATCGCACCAGGCAACCCGAACCCGCCCGCGAGCTCATCCGCGGACAGCCCGCGCGGCAGCTCCAGCAGAGCCAGCGGGTTACCCCGCGCCTCGGCCACCAGCAGATCCCGGACCCGCCCGTCCAGCGGTGCGGGCAACACCGAGTCCAGCAACGCCCGGGCCTCATCGTCGGGCAGGCCTCCGACCTGCAGCTCGGGCAGGCCGGCGAGCTCGGCACCGGGCTCACGGGCCCCGAAGACCAGCCCGACCGGATCGGCCAACAGGCGCCGCGCGACGAATCCGAGCACGTGCGCGGAGCCCTCGTCCAGCCACTGCTGGTCGTCGACCACACAGACCACCGGGCGGTCGCCTCCTGCCGCCGACAACAGGCTGAGCACCGCCAGTCCGACTAAGAATCGATCCGGTGGGGGACCCGCGGTAAGGCCGAAGGCGGTGCGCAGTGCGTCGCGTTGCGGCACTGACAGCCGCTCGGCGTGATGCAGCAGCGGTGCGCACAGTTGATGCAACCCGGCGAACGCCAGCTCCATCTCCGACTGCACGCCCGTCACGCGCACCAACCGGCACTCCACCCGAGACGTCCGGTCCGCCAAATGGTCCAGCAACGCCGTCTTACCGACCCCGGGCTCGCCGCGCACCACCAGGGCACGGCCCTGCCCGCCCCGGACCGCCTCGACCACCCGGTCCAGCATGTCCCGTTCGACCTGCCGGCCCGTCAGCATCCTTGAACGCCCCCCGCTGGCCCGGCTGAACCTGGAAGTTCACGTCCCTCCGCGATCCGGAGGAACACGCTGGCCAAAGGCTATCCTGCCGTGGGAGGCCGACCAAGACCGGCCGCGACCCGGCTCTGTCGGGTTGACTGGTTACGTGCAAGGGTGTGAACGGCGGTGCCTCGCCGCCGAGGCGCGGCGGGCGGCGCTTACCACTCATTGACAGCCTCGGGTGTCCGTGCGGCTGCAGCCAGACGTTAAGCGAGGCGTCTCGACACGGGCTGGCCCGGCGGAGGAACGTGCGGTTCACCGACCGATAGGGTTGCTCGGATCGTCGTACCCTGCCCAGGCGGGCTCCTAACCTGGAGCTGACCACTGCGCGCCTCGACCCGGTCGAACAACCCGGTCAGACCGGAGCCGTCTCCCACGCGAGCACCACCTATGCCGTCGTCTCCCACCTCGATGTGTAATGCACCGGCGTGCAGGTTGGCGCGAACCCAGGCGCGACCTGCATTGGCGTGCTTGACGACGTTGGTAAGCGCCTCGGCGATGATGAAATACGCAGTGGTCTCGACCTCCACGGCCATCCGCGGCACTTCGACATCGGCATCCACAAGCAGCGGCTGGTCGGCCAGCAGCGACTCCACTCCGCCGCGTAAGCCGCTGCGCGTCAACGCCGCCGGGAGGATCCCGCTGACAACCTCCCGCAGCTCGTCAGCGGCCCGCTGGGCGTGCAGGAGCGCTTCCTCGATACGGTCGATGCTGGTCGGCACGTCGCCTTGGGTAAGAGACTGCCGAGCCAGCTTCAACGCGATGACGGTGTGGACGAGGCGTTGCTGCGCGCCGTCGTGGACATCGCGCTGGAGCCGCCGCCGTGTCTCGTCAGCCGTCGACAGGACTCGTGCGCGTGAAGCAATGAGCTGGGCGCGGCTCGTCGCGTTGCTCACCGCGGTGCCGATCAGGTTGGCGAACCGCTGAAGGCGGTCCTCGATACCGGGCACGAGCGGCCCGTCGGCCGACGTGGTAGCAAGCATCCCCCATACGCAGCTCTCCACCACGATCGGTGCCGCAACTCCGGCGGTCAGACCGTGGCGGCAGGCGAAGGCAGCGTTGGGTTCCACGTTGAAGTCGTCCACACGCACTGCGCGCGCCGTCCGCCGCACACGGTCCGGCATCGTGCCGGACGAGTACTCGATCCGGATTCCCGGTGGCGTGGGCCCATCGCTTGGGCTGATCACCATCATTGCCGCATCCTGTTCGAAGCGGACCAGGATCATCGGCTGACCGTCCAGAAGACGCTGCGCCTCGGCGGCGACGGCCTCGAAAACGGCATCGGATGGTCCACCACGGGCGACCAGTTCCGCGACGCGCAGCAGTGCCGCCTGTTCGTCGGCGAGCGCCTGAACGTCGGCGCGTGCCTGAGAGCTGGCGACCGCGGTGCCGGCCAGCCCCGCGAAACGCGCCAGTTTCTCCTCGATCTGTGGCGGCAGAGCACCACGCCCGGCCGCGACCAGAACGCCCCACAACCGGTCCTCGGCCAGGATCGGCGCCGCGGCGCTGGACAAGAATCCGTGGCCGGACGCCAACTGTGCCCACGCCCCCGACATGTCCGCCAGTTGGTCCGCGCGGGCCGGTCGCCCAGTGCGCCAGACGCGCTGAGTGGCGCCGTCGCCCTTGGCTGGGGCACGCATGCCCACCGCGACACCCTCCGGCGGATCGTGCACCGCGACGACCTCCGTCGCCCCGTCAGGCTCGAAACGCAGCAGCGTCGTGAACCCCACCCCGACAAGACCCGCCGCCTCGGTGACGACCGCCTCGAGCACCTCACCGGGTGGGACGTCGCGCGCCACGAGCCCAGCCACCCGCCGCAGCGCTGCCTGCTCGGCGACGAGCCCAGCGGCAAGTCGTTCGATCTCCTCCCGGCTCTGGGCGGTGACGATCGCAGTGTCCGGCAAATCAGTGAACGCTGCCGGAATGGAGTTCTCCCGGCCGGCGGTGACGATGCCCATGGTGCCTCCGCGGAAGATTGGCTCGTGTCTTTGACCATCCTTTCCTCGACCGGCTGGCATCGAGTCCGCCAAAGTGCACAGTCGCGCCAGCCGGTGATGGCAGTTGATGGCGGTACAGGCAACGGCATGGTCTCAGCCGCGGACGAGTTCCCTTGACCGGGCCACAAGTACGAGGGTCACACGCAGGGGTGACATGCGGTGTTGTTCCGAAAGTGCAGCATGCCGCCGTCCTGGAGCTGTTGTCGCGGTGTGGCGGCCCGGCTGGGCTGCGCAAGGCCGGCCGGTCGAAACTCGCCGAGATCACCAAGCCTCGGGCGCCCCGGATGGGTGTCCGCCTGGTCGAGCAGATCTTCACCGCTGGACGCTCAAACCGTGGTCGTTCCCGGCACGACGGCGGCTGAGACCATCCTGCCGAAGCGGGCGGACAGCTTGCGTGAACTGCTTACTGAGCTTCTGGAGTTGAGGTCACTCTCGTGTCCACATCGCCGTTTCGAGTGATTCCTGCTGATTCAGGTCTCA
>NZ_JAMQOL010000095.1:0-12845 GCF_023717965.1 Paractinoplanes hotanensis
GGCCTGGCCGCCCACCAAAAAGGCTCCCTTACGCGGACCTATTACCAAGATCACGCGTCCGCTCATCGGCAGATCCGGACGCCGCTGTCCCCGCTTGCGGTGACTTGCCGTAGTCGACAGATCCCGTCGTCGCGGACGTACAGCGCCTCGTCGATGTTCGCGGTTTACCCATGCTGATGTACCGTCGTCAACGGCTACTCTGTGCTTGGTGGCGCCTATGCGGTGGAGCCGCTCTGACACGGCTCTTGTAGCGGAGGATCGATTCGAGCCTCGGTTACCGGCCAGGGTCGGCATTTGGCTCATTCGCCGGGTCAGATGATCTTCAGTTATTGAGTCTGGTCAGAGCGACGGCAGCCGGTACGCCGACGGATGTCTGCGCGGCGGGGGCGGCGTCGGCAAATGCAACGGTCGGAGCGCGCCGAATGGCGGCCAGTAATGGTCGCTCGTCGTATTGATGGGGAACCGGCTGGTGACTATCCTCGCGGCGGAGGTGGTCCTGACGCCGTCGACGGGGGCGTGACTAGGTGGGTGAAGTCCATCATCTTCCCGCAGCTGGCCAGATGACGAGCCGGCGGCAGAACAGGCAGGCCCGTCAAGGGAGGCATGCTTCTCGTGAGCCGCAGTTCGCAGGTAGCTCGAAGTTCGTTGAAGCGAGTGGCGATCGCCGGACTTGTGGGCACGACGATCGAGTACTACGACTTCTTCATATACGGCACGGCTGCTGCGCTGGTCTTTTCCCAAGTTTTTTTTCCGGCTCTCGGGGACGTCGCGGGCACCGTGGCGTCCTTCGCCACGTCTGCCGTCGCGTTTGTCGCCCGGCCGTTGGGGGCGATTGTCTTCGGGCACTACGGCGATCGGTGGGGACGAAAGGGGACCCTGGTCACCACGCTGCTGATGATGGGCTTGTCCACGGTCGCGATCGGGTTGCTTCCGCCGGCGGGTGTGATCGGCGTCGCTGCACCCATCGCCCTCGTAGTCTTGCGTTTTCTGCAGGGTCTTGCGCTAGGCGGTGAGTGGGCGGGCGCCAATCTCCTGACAGCGGAGTACGCACCGCCCGGCCGTCGTGGCTTGTACGCCGTCTTCCCGCAGTGGGGTGGCGCGATCGGCTTCGCCTTGGCGAGCGCAACATTCCTGGCAACCGACGCCATCTTTGACGATAACGACGATGCGTTCCTCTCCTATGGCTGGCGCATTCCGTTCATCGCTAGCGCACTCCTCGTGCTGGTGGGCCTATGGGCACGGCGCACCATCGAAGAGACTCCCGTCTTCCGGGCGGCGTCCAACGCGCGTCGCACGTCGCCGTTCGCCGGTGTGATCCGGGAACAGTGGCGTGAGGTGTTGCTCTGCGGTGGGCTCACCGGCGTCGTCTTCGCGCTCTTCTACATCGGCTCCACCTACTTGACGACCTACGGCACCGCGACCTTGGGGATCGAACGGCGGATCGTTCTCGCACTCGGGATTTTCGCCGCTGCTGTGGTGGCACTCGGTGTCCTCGTGGGTGCCAAACTTTCCGACCAATACGGCCGACGCACCATCATCATCGTGACCGGTGGACTCGCGTTTATCTGGGCGATAACTCTCTTCCCTCTGCTCACCTCCGGAAGCCCTGTCGTGTTCGGGTTCGCTCTCGCCGTTGCCTTCGGCCTCAACGGGCTGGCATTCGGGCCGGTCGGCGCTTTTCTCCCGGAGCTTTTCGCCACGCGATACCGATACACCGGAGCGGGAGTGGGATTCAACCTGGGCGGAATCATCGGCGGCGCTGTTCCTCCGCTGCTGGCCCCTGTGCTGGCGGACTCATTCGGCGTCATGGCCGTCGGCGCTATGATCGCGTTGTTGGCGGTTGTCAGCGTTGTCTGTGCCTTGGCACTGACCGAGACGTCACGTCGGCATAGCCTCCACGACCAGCACCTGCCGCCCCGGCGGCGAGCACTCAAGCAGCCCGTGCTTTGAGTCCTGCCGCGCCGATTCTCGGTCCGGCCGCCCCGTCGATGCTTGTGTGGCGGGACGGCCGGACCATAGCTTAGGCGGGGACGTCGGTGACAGTTCCGATCCGGAGCCATCGAATGCTGTCTCGGATGTCGTCGGCAGCGTCGGCGAACTCGCGTTCGATCTCCGCGCGGGGTTGCTGGAAGTGTCGCCACCCTTCGTAGTGAACGGGGATAGTGGTATGCGGCCGGATTGCTTGGCAGATCCGGACCGCGTGGCGGCCAGTCATCGTGTAGCGGATGGGTCCGGTGATCGGGAACCGAACGCCGCCGAGGTGCAGCAGGGCGGTGCCGATGCGGAGCCGCTCGGCGATGGTGCGAATCCCGCGGTACAGGACCGTGTCGCCGGAAATCCACAGTTGGCCGTGTTGCTGGCCGTCCCACCGCAGCGCGAAGCCGATGACGTCACCGACGATCGGCCGGCTCAGGGGTGGGCCGTGCCGGGCCGGCGTCGCGGTGACCTCGATCGTGGGCCGCTCTTCGTGGCTGAGGATGATGGTGGCCCACGGTTCGAGTCCTTGCGGGATGCCGCCGAGCCGCCGGGCGCCGGCAGTGGTGGTGAGCACTGTCCGGGCGCGGGGCAGCAGCGTACGGCCGAGGTCGTCGAGGTTGTCACCGTGGTGGTCGTGGGTGAGCAGTACGGCGTCGATCGGGCCGAGCGCAGCCGGCGACACCGATGGGCCGGTTGTCTTCTTCGATGAGGTGCCCCAACCGAAGTCGTACCTGCGGCCGGGCGGGTCGAACGTCGGGTCGGTCACCAACCGCCACCCGCCGACCTCGAGCAGTGTGGTGGGGCCGCCGATGTGTGTGATGCGGACTTGCGGCGCCGGGCTCATCGTGCGTGGCGCAGGGCCCAGTCGAGAGCGTGGTCGGCGATCTCCTCCCAGCCCTTCTGTGCGGGAAGCAGGTGGGCGTAACCGTCGTATTCGATGTGTTCGGTGATGGTGTTCGACTTGTAGTGGGCGGCGTTGGATCGTTGCACCGACGGCGGCATGATGTGGTCCTCGCTGCCGGAGATGAACAGCAGCGGTGCCCGGCTGTCGTTGTGGTAGTCGACCCAGGTGTCTTGGTGACCAGGTTGGAAGTTCGCGAGCACGCTGCCCCACAGGATGCCACCGTTGGCAGGGATGTGGTAACGCTCGTACAACGCCTTCGATTCCTCGTCGCTAAACGTGTTGGTGAAGGCGTATTTCCACTCTTCCAGGCTCAGGCCGACCGCCTTGTGCCGGTTGGCCGGTGACTTCAGGACCGGCAGCGTCGATTTGACCTGGGACAGCGGTACTACGCGGACGCCTTCGGTGGGTGCCGAGTTCATAGCCACGCCGGCGGCGCCGTAGCCGTGGTCGAGCAGGACTTGAGTGAACGCGCCGCCGGCCGAGTGCCCGATGATGATCGGCGGTTCAGGCAGCGCTTCGATCTGTGCCTCGAACTTGGCGATGATGCCCGGCACGGTGACAGCGGTGATGATGTCCGGATTGGCATTGAGCGCCTCGACCTCGACCTCGAAGCCCGGGTAGCCGGGCGCCAGGACACGGAAACCCTTCTTCTCGTAGTGGGTGATCCAGTGTTCCCAGCTGCGTGGGGTGACCCAGAAGCCGTGAACAAGGACGATGGTGTCGGGAGTTGCGCTCATGATCGGGCTCCGTACGTGTTGAGGAAGGCGAGTAGATCCTCACCAAGCTGCTGTTTGTGGGTGTCGGTGATGCCGTGCGGCGCTCCGGGGTAGACGATCAGCTCGGCACCCTTGACCAGCGCCGCGGAGGCCTTGCCGCCGACCTCGAACGGCACGACCTGGTCGTCGTCGCCGTGGATTACCAGGGTCGGCAGGTCGAACTTCGCGAGGTCGTCGCGGAAGTCGGTGGCCGAGAAAGCCGCGATCGACTCGTACGCGTTGCGGTGCCCGGCGGCCATCGACTGCAGCCAGAACGCGTCCCGAATGCCCGGCGAGACGTCAGCGCCGGGTCTGTTGTTGCCGAAGAACGGCCCGTCGGCGAGGTCCTTGTAGAGCTGGGACCGGTCCGACGTGGATCCGGCGCGTATGCCGTCGAACACCTCGACCGGCACGCCGTCCGGGTTGTCTTCGCGGCGCACCATGAGCGGCGGTACCGCCGAGACCAGGACCGCCTGGGCGACGCGCGAGATGCCGTGCCGGCCGATGTAGCGGGTGATCTCGCCGCCGCCGGTGGAGAACCCGACCAGAGTGACTTCGAGTAGGTCCAGGTGCTCGATCAGGGCGGCCAGATCGTCGGCGTACGTGTCCATCTCGTTGCCGTGCCAGGTTTGCGTGGACCGTCCGTGCCCGCGCCGGTCGTGCGCGATCGCCCGGTAGCCGTTGTTCGCCAGGAACAGTTGCTGGGCCTCCCAGCTGTCGGAGTTGAGGGGCCAGCCGTGGCTGAGCACGACCGGACGGCCGGCGCCCCAGTCCTTGTAGAAGATCTGGCTGCCGTCGCTGGTGGTGACGAAGGGCATGGTGGGGTCCTCTCAGCTGGTGCTGCGGGCGGCGAGGGTGATGAGTTCGGCAGTGATCCGGGGCTGGGAGATCATGGCGACGTGCGAGGCGCGGACCTCGACCGTGCGGGCGCCTACTCGTGTCGCCATGAACCGCTGAGCCGCGGCCGGGATCAGGTTGTCGTCGCGCGCCACCAGATACCAGGACGGGATCTGCTTCCATGCAGGCGCGCCGGATGGCTGCTCGAGGGTGTGCGAGTCGCCCGGTCGCTGGGAGGCGGCCATGATGGCGGTTGTCGCGCGGGGCAGGTCGCCGGCAAAGATGTCCCGGAAGTACGCTGTCTTGACGTATCCGTCCGTGCTCGTTCCTCCGCCGGGCAGCGGGTACGGCCGGAAGTCCAGCTGCTCCAGGCCAAGCTTCGTGCCGGGGAATTTCGTCTGCAGCCCGAGCACGGTGTCGCCCGCGTCGGGGGCGAAAGCGGCGACGTACACCAGCGCCTTCACGTTCGGGTTGCCGGTCGCGGCATTAGTGATCACCACACCGCCGTATGAATGGCCGACAAGCACGATCGAGCCAGAGATCGTGCGTAGGAAGCTACTCAGGTAGGCAGAGTCGGATACGACGCCGCGCAGCGGGTTGGCCGGAGCGAGCACCGGATAGCCGTTACCCGACAGTCGGCGGATCACTTCGTTCCAGCCGGACGCGTCGGCGAAGGCGCCGTGCACCAGGACAATCGTGGGTTTCGGACGGTGCGGTGAGCCGGCCATCGCGGACGAACCCGTCGCCGCGAGCGCGCCGGCGGAGACAGCCGCCGCTGAAGCGGCCAGGATCGTACGCCGTGAGGCTGTAGGCATGAGGTGTGGTTCCTTTCGCCGGAAGCAGACGGAGGACACGGTGTATCGGCCCAGGTTCCAGTGGGCGTAGAGGCATTTCGGTGGTAGCGCTCGCTCGAGCCGGCGAGTCGCTGAGCTGACGTTACGACGACGGCGCCGATCCATCGTGAGTACGATGACTGCAGATCCAGTTCCGGCGCGCGTCAGAGGTTGTGTTCTGCGGCCATCCGCTGCAGTTCTCCGCGCGAGGTGATACCGAGCTTGGGGAACATCCGGTATAGATGGCTGCCGACGGTCCGATGCGAGATGAACAGGCCCTTTGCGATGTCCCGATTGGACAAACCCTGCGCGACCATGGACGCGATCTGAATCTCCTGGGGCGAAAGTACGTCCCAGATGTCCTCCGTGTGCGAGTCGCTGCGCTCGCCGGCTGCCCGCAGTTCCTCCCTGGCGCGCTCCGCGAGCGGCCGTGCGCCCAGGCTGTCAAATCCGTCCCGGGCTTTGCGCAGATAGTCGCGTGACTCACGAACACGCCGCTGGCGGCGCAACAATCTTCCGTATGTGAAGAGCAGGCGGTAGTGCTCATACGGCCACATCGCCATATTGATCCCCAGGGCCTTGGCGAACATCGCATCCGACTCGTCTTCGGCGGCCAGCACTGCCCGGGCGATACCAAGATTCATGCGTCCGGTGGGCGACGTCGTCTCGCGCACCTCCGGAGGCAGCCCAGCAACGAGCGCGCGAGCGGCGGTGACCTCGCCGCAGGCCGTGGCCGCTTCCGCCAGGCTAGCCAACGACCACAGGGCATGTGCCGGGTGATAAGCGCCCCCGGCCGGATCGTGCAGTTGGGCAAGGCAGGCGAAGGCCTGCTCATAGTTGCCCTGGCCTGAAGCGATGGCCCCTCGGGCAACCAGTGTCGCTGCCTCAATGGTGGCCAGCCTGCGGGAGTCTAGGCGATCGGCGCGGGCGATGAGATTTTGAGCAGATTCGAAGTCGCCGCGGAACGCAGCCACCGCGGCGTGCGCCACAAGCGAGCTGGCCTCCCAGAACGATTGACCAGTCTCGGCGCACAATCGTGTGCTTTCGTCGGCAGCGGCCACCGAGTGCGACCAATGCCCACGACGCAAGGCGGACCACGCGAGCAGCGACAGTGCCCGGCCGAGGGTGTACAGCTGGCCCTCCGACCGAAGGCGTTCGGCTGCCTCAATGAGCAGGCCCTCGGACACGTCAACGGCTCCTGCACACGCCGCCGCATGAGCGAGCCGATAGGTCGTGGCCGAGTCCCGGTCGGCGGCCGGGACTTCGGCGATTAACGCGCGCACCAGTTCGGCACTGTCTAGCGGCGAGCAGTACGCCAGCAGCTCGGCGCGCGTCGACTTGTCCGCGACCGCCAGCCTGTCCGCGGCGGCGATCACCTGTCTCCCCACCGGGCGGCCGGGAAGGAGGTTCCAGCAACGCAACGCCGACGCACGCAGGAAATTGGTCGCTAGCTCGTCGTCGCCGGCCGCTTTCGCGCCGGCGGCGAGGTCGAGGAGTACGTTAATGCGCTGGTCACCACCGTGATCCGCGCCCGCCAGCTCATTCAGCCACTCGTATCGAAGGCCGTCGTGCTCGCCGTCTACGAGATCTCGGTAGCTCCGTCGGAGCCGCTCGCCGTCCTGTAGCCGCCCGACCGCATACGCGAGTACAGCAGCCCGGTAGGCGCGTTCGCGCCTGCCTCGGCCGCTGTTGGACAGCTGGGCCGCACGTTCCAGCGCTCGGACGGCGTTCGCGGGCGCGCCGCGCTCGATCGACCGCTCGGCATGCCGCTCGAGCTCTGCCGCCAGCGCGGCGTCCGGTCTCAGCGCTGCGGATGCCCGATGCCAGACGGACCGCTCGGGCTGGCCGACCAGCACGCGTGCCAGTGCGGCGTGGCCGGCGCGCCGCCGGTCGGGCCCCAGGCGCTGCAGGATCGCCGACCGGATGAGCGGATGCCGGAATCGGATAACAGCGCCGTCCACGGCGATCAACCCGGCCGACACCGCCGGGTCGAGAGAACGAGCGATGTCGCCGCTCGACAGCAGATCAACGGCTGCGGCGATCTCGGTGACGTCGTCGGAATCGTTGAGAGCCGCCACCTCCAGCAGCGTCCTGGTAACGGCGTCGAGCTCGCCGACCCGGGTCAGGAACGAGTCCTCCAGGCGCGCGGTCAGCGCCAGCTGGTTCGGGTTCGCGCTCGCGGACACATGAATCGCACGGGGTAACTCCAGAAGAGCGAGCGGATTGCCGCACGCGGCGTCGAGCAGCAGCGACCGGGTGCTCGGGTCGAGCCCGCCGGCGACGACGTCGAGCAGCCTGGCCGCCGACTCCGTGTCGAGCGGGGCGATGCCCATCGACGGGATGGTCGCATCGAGAAGAAACCCCGGCTCGTTCTCGCGGTTCGTTGCGAGCAGCACGACGCGGTCGGACGCCACCCTGCGGGCGACGAAGCCCAGCACCTGCTGACTGGCGGGGTCCATCCACTGGGCGTCGTCCGCCAGCAGCAACACCGGGCGCTCGACGGCCGCCTCGGCCAGCAACTCGAGTGCCGCCATCGCCACCGTGTAGAGGTCCGGCGACGCGCCCGACGTACCACCGAACGCCACATCCAGCGCGAGCCGGTGATGGACGGTCAGCCCGTTGGTATGGCGCAGGATCGTACGCATCACCTGGTGCAATGCAGCGTACGGCAGACCAAACTCGGTGACCGAGCCGACAGTGCGCAGCACGCGAAACTTGTCACCTGCCCTCGCGGCGGCCCATTCCAGCAATGCCGACTTTCCCACGCCGGGCGCACCGACGAAGACCAGGGCAGCGCCTCCCTTAACGGCCCCATCAAGCAGGGTGCCGATGGCCGCCTGTTCCGCCCCCCGCCCGACCAATGAAAGATGTGCGCTCACGCTCAGCCCCGTCGTACGCCCCAGTGTCATGGTCACGCGAGCCGAGACTATGCGCAAGGTGTGCTCGGCGGGCCGCGCCGAGGGACGCCAGCGCCGCCGGGACAGGTGGGATCGAGGATCGGCGGTCCGCGGGGGCGAAATCGTAGAGGGCTGCTAGCAGCGGCCTCTTGCAGCAAGCGGACGGATCGCTGGACGTAGCCCGGTAGAGATGTAGCGGGTCGAGCCTGCCGCCGATCGCCGCGCTGCGTGTGATGCCGGAGGGTCTGCTTCAAGCTACGAAGGCGAAGATGCCCAGCATCAAGTCGCGCGGCAGGTACTCCCACGCCATACCGGTTCGCGGCCACGTACAAGATCGCATCCGGGGTAGAGCAGCCACACCGCTGCCAGTAGCCACCCGCCCATGAATCCAGAAGTGGCGGAAGGCGGCAACGCGGCCAGCGCAGTGCCCGCGGCCTCGACTCCAGAAATGGACACCGCGAACCGGGTGATCGACCGCGGCGAAGAGTCCATGAGCGCGTTTCTTCCGGTATGACGAGTGCCTTCAACGCGGCAGATCAGTGCATCGGTCCGAACGGCAAGATGCGGGTATCCATCAGTTGTGACGATGTCCTTCTTTCAGTCGCGTTGATTTCGAGAGTCAGCACCTTTGTTCGGGCGAATGTCGCGTGGCGTTGCAGCGTGCTGCTGAGGTCGCGCGGTCGGCAATTGCGAGTTCCAGGACGCTGCCAGGCCTCGTGTATGCACGATGTTCCTTGATCTCCAGACCGTTGCCGGTCGGAGTATGCGCTGTCCGTCCGTGCTGGATGCGGTGCTGGCCCCGCCGGGCTGACGCCTCGTCGCGACTGTCCGGCTACTCCTCTACGTCGTACAGCCACGATCAACGTCGTTCGCGGACTTGCAGGCCACCCACCACCTCGGCGGCTGGAGCCGGATGCTGGTATGTCGCTGACACGCAATCAGTAGCGGGCGTGACAAGGACGCGACCGGGTCCGGTTGATCCGGCCACCGCGCCGCCCGGCGTCCCCGGCCGCCGATACGCTGACGTGCCGCGAAGTGCGGTTGCGACCTTGGACGGAGCTGAAGTGAGCAGTGCAGGGCTCGGCGAGCCGTTTGAGTTTCACACCTTTCTGGCCCCAGGCCGGGGCCCGGCGTACGACGACTTCCACCGGGCGATCCCGGCCGACCTGGACGCGGTGATGCGCGCCGCCGGTGTCATAGCCTGGCGGATCTACCGCAACGACTTGATCCTCACCCATCAGGTGGTCGCGCTCGACCGTCAGCACATGGACGAAATCCTGGACATGGATCCGGTGAATCAGCGCTGGCAGCAGGAGGTCGCACCGTACCTCGTCGACACCCAGGCAACCGACATCGGCGACGATCCCGGCGACCTGGTCTGGGACTTCTCCTGGCCGACTCGGTGAACGGCACCGGCTGCGGGAAAGTCGCTGTCCGGCCGCCGGCCACGAACGCAAGGCACGGCACTCCGAAGACAGGGGCGCACGACCAGAGACTGTCGTCGGACCGGTCACGGTAGTCAGCAGAGTTCGCAAGCCGTATCAAGGCCTGCGCCACAGCGCGTCTCGCCTCGTTGGTCGTGACGCCATTGTCCAGTGCAACCCACACCGAGCAGCTCGGAAGACCTCGGGACGCGCGACGTCGACTGACCAACGGGGTGACCAGCGCGCTCGGTCAGCGGCTACAAATCCGAACGTCCGCATGGCCGGTGTGTGGCGACCTTGTCGGATCGCTATGGCCCAATAGGCTCGCAGCAAGTAGACGGTGGCAACGGAAGCCAATCCTGACTTCCTCCGCTACCCCTGCCGCGTCGTCCCCGCCGATCGAGGACGATGATCGTGCGGTGAGCGATCAGGTGTTCCCCGATGTGGTGCTGCGGACTCGGCGACTCGTGCTGCGAGCGCTGCTCGACGAGGATGTCGATGCCATCGTGGCGGCCGTATCCGATCCGCTGACCCAGCGCTGGCTCCCGCTGCCGGATCCGTACTCCCGCGAGGATGCGATGTCCTGGGTGCGCGAACAGGCGCCGGCCGTGCGGACGGGCGGTCGCGGGCTGACCCGGGCCATCGACTGGGACGGCGCCCTCGCCGGTGTGATCGATCTGAAGCGCACCGACTGGCGTCGTCGGGAAACCGAGATCGGCTACTGGGCGGCACCGACATTCCGCGGCCAGGGCGTGATGAGCGAGGCGACCGTGGCACTGTCCCGCTGGGTGCTCACCGAGGCGGCCTTCGAACGAGTCGTCCTGCGCATCGCTACGGGCAACCAGGCATCGACCAGGGTCGCCGAGAAGGCCGGCTTCACCTACGAGGGCACCGCCCGCAACGCCGGCATCGTCCACGCCGGCCGCCTGGACCTGGCCATCTACTCGCTGATCCCTGACGACCTACGGTCATGACCACGCTCAGCGGCAAATGAGTAAGCGTCTCGGTGGCATTCTCGACCGGGCGTGCTGGCGATCGGCACCCTCCGAAGCGCCGTCAGCGGTGTTGCGTATATCCAGGGCAGCCAGTAGGCGATGGGCTGCGTGTTGTCGCGGTAAGGGCAGCGGGTATGCCGGGCCCGGTTGCACCCGGGGGATGGAGGCCGATTCGAGGAGTGTGGTGGACAGGCGGGAAGGGTTGCTAGAGTGCTGGGCATGATCATGCGTTCGACTGGCTGGTGGTCCGCCTTGTAGGCGGCCCTTGACCTGTTCGAACCCACCGGCCGCCCGATGAGGCGGCCGTCTTCGTTGAGGAAGCTCGCAGCCTTGCCGGGCCCGCTCCTGCGAGGACTCCCATGTCATCGACCACCTCCCCCGTGGAACGCCGCGAGGCGGCCCATTCGAGCTCCGGTACGTCGTGCTGGGCGGCCGTGCTCTCCTGCCTACTCGGCGGCGGTGACCTGACCAGCGCCCAGACAGCTTGGGTGATGAACCAGATCATCTTCGAGACGGCGACGCCGGCCCAGATGGCCGGCTTCATGGTTGCGCTTCGGGCCAAGGGCGAGACGCCCGCTGAAGTCTCCGGCCTGGTCACGGCCCTGCGCGCCAACGCAACCGCGGTTGCTGTTCCCGGGGCGACGGTGGACATCGCAGGCACCGGCGGTGACGGCACCGGCGCCGTCAACGTCTCCACGATGGCTGCCGTCGTTACCGCCGCGACCGGCGTGACGGTGGTCAAGCACGGCGGACGATCCGCGTCATCTTTGACCGCGGGCGCGGCCGACCTGGTTGAACACCTCGGGATGCCGCTGGACCTGACGCCGCAGCAGGCCGCCCGGATAGCAGCGGAGGCGGGAATTACGTTCCTGTTCGCACCGAGGTTCAACACCGGCCTGCGCCATGCTTCGTCCGTGCGTCGCGACTTGGGCGTGCCCACGGTCTTCAACCTGCTCGGACCGTTGATCAACCCATCTGATCCGCGCTGTCAGGTGGTCGGTGTCGCTGATGCGCAGATGGCGCCGATCGTCGCCGACGTGCTGGCTGCGCGCGGGGGCTCCGCCTTGGTCGTACGTGGAGAGGACGGGTTGGACAAGTTGACCACATCGGCGCCGTCGCAGGTCTGGACGGTCCGCGGCGGTACCGTTACGACTAGCCAACTCGATCCGCGAGATCTCGGGTTCGTCCGAGTGCAGGCGGCCGCGTTACGCGGTGGTGGCGCGGCGGAGAACGCGGGCATCCTTCGGGCCGTTGTCAGCGGTGAGCGCAGCGCGGTCCGAGATGTCGTGATCCTCAACGCCGCTGCCGCTCTGGTCGCGGCCGACGATCGTGACGCATCTCTGCTTGATCAGTTCATCGCCGCTACTGCCCGGTGCACCGCTGCCATCGACACTGGAGCGGCCAAGGCGACGCTGACCCGATGGATCACCGCCAGCCAGCGCGTAGCCGGATCAGCAGGCGCCGCTGAAGCCGCATAGCGGGCACGCGCATCCACGCCGATGTAGCAGTGGCGACCAACCTTCGCGGCACGCCGCGCAACCCGAAGCGGCGGTTGCCGACCACGCTGCGGTGATTGGTTAGTCACTCGGGACATGGCAAGGCCGGGTGCAACCATCTCGGCACGAGCGCGCACAACGACCCCGCGCGTCGCCATCACGCCACGTGCACCACTTCCCGCGGGCTGGCGCGCACGCTCGGCGGCATGTTAGTACGCCGCTCTCGCAGGCGTGCGTCAATTGTGGATAGTCTGATACTACTCGCGATCGTCTTCTTGTTCCGACCGATCTTCGTGGTCGAGCAGTTCGACCAGGGTTCGCGAGGATTGTTCGTCGAGGATCGTTCTGATCGTATCCGTGAATGTTTTCTCGCTGATTTTCGTGCGGAGATCACGGAGTCGGGCTATATCGAAACTGGCCTGTGGGACACCGATTTCGAGGCGAATCGCCAATGCCCGGCAATGGAGAGTCACGGCTTCAGTGGGTTTCTGCGTGTCGGCATGCAAGACGCCGAGCTGGCTGATCGAGTAGGCCATGCCGGCCCGGTTGCCCAGCTCCTCTTTGATGGTCAGAGATTGCTGGTAGCGGCGTTCGGCCTCGGCGTAGTCACCCCGGTCCTGCGCGAGCACGCCGAGCTGGTGGTAGCTGTTGGCCATGCCGGCCCGGTTGCCCAGCTCCTCTTTGATGGTCAGAGATTGCTGGTAGCGGCGTTCGGCCTCGGCGTAGT
>NZ_JAMQOL010000096.1:0-4695 GCF_023717965.1 Paractinoplanes hotanensis
CACCCCGGTCCTGCGCGAGCATGCCGAGCTGGTGGTAGCTGTTGGCCATGCCGGCCCGGTTGCCCAGCTCCTCTTTGATGGTCAGGGATTGCTGGTAGCGGCGTTCGGCCTCGGCGTAGTCACCGCGGGCCTGTATCCTTATCTGCGCTTGCCAAGAGAAATCGCTGTTAAGGGCGCTGGCGTCTGTTCAGGCATATAAGTCACGTGCGGCGGTTACGGTTCAACGCGTGGTGTCCAGGTAGACCTCGACGTCGTAGATGAGTCGGACGGGTTCGCCGTTGGTGGTGCCGATGAAGATCGGTTCTGCGGCGGGCGTGCGGCCGCGACGCCAGACTTCACCGCGTGCGGCGTCTCGAGACTCGTGATGCACCTTGCCTGCTTGGTGGAGTTCCACGACACGGCGTGCGGTGTTCCTGTCGCTGTCTAGCTGGATCCGCATCAGCGGCATTGGTTCGTATCGTCCCTTCTGTTCGGACCGGAACGCCTTTCGGTCTACCTGGCTTGCACCGGCTGCCGTCGGTGGCGGCGGGGCATGACGAGGGCGACGGTGATGGCCGCGAGCACGAGCAGCGCCACGGCCGTCAACAAGGCGGCGTTGAAGCCTGCGACGGTGGCATCGCTGATCGTGTTTCGGCCGCGTGTCGAACCTAGTGCGGCTGCCGTCACGGTCGATGCGACGGTGTTGAGAAGCGCGGTGCCGATGGAGCCGCCGAGCTGCGTGGCGGCGTTGACAGCGGCTGATGCCGCGCCAGTATTGTCGTCGCCGACGCCGCTGGTCGCCGCGTTGACCGCAGGGGTGATGGCGCAGCCAAGGCCAAGACCGATCAGGATTTCCGCGGGCAAGAACCGGGTGAGGTAGAGGTCCGAGGCGCCGGGCGTGAGCCCGATCAGTAGCGCTGTGCCGGCAGCCATCGTGGCCAGTGCGGGGACGATCAGGTGCGGTGGTGTTAGACGAGGTGTGAGCAGGCCGGCGATCAGCGTCGAGCCGACGGCGATCGCCAATGCCAAAGGCAGGAACGCTAGTCCCGCGCGCAACGGCGTGTAACCGAGGAGTTGCTGGAACCAGTAGGTGAGTACGAGGAAGAATCCGAACAGCGATAGTTGCGGCAGGCCGACCGCGAGCAGACCGCCACCCCGGGTGCGGTCGAGCAGTATCGGGAGTGGCAGAAGCGGCTGCGCAGCTGTCCGTTGCGTCCTGATGAATAGGGCCAGCATCAGGAGCCCGACGGCCAGTAGGCCCAGCACGAGTGGATCATCCCAGCCGCGGTTCGCCACCTCGGCGAGGGCGAATACGAGAGCGGTCATACCTGCCACGCTGCTGCCGACGCCGGCAAGGTCAAGCTGCACCGGGCGTGCAGTCCGGCTGGCGTGTACGGTTCTCGCTCCGATGATCGTGGCGGCGGTGATCGGGATATTGATCAGAAGGCACCATCGCCAGTGCAGGTATTGGGTGAGCGCCCCGCCCAGCAGCAGCCCGATGACGGCTCCTGCGCCGGTGAGCGCGCCGTAGATTCCGAAGGCGAGGCTTCGCTCCCGAGGTTCGACGAATGTGGCCGAGATGATGGCCAAGGCGGCAGGAGCGAGCAGGGCAGCGGATGCGCCTTGTGCAGCACGGCCGGCGAATAACAGTTCGGCGGTGGGTGCCAGGCCGGCAAGTGTCGATGCCAGGGCGAACCCGGTTAGGCCCAGCATGAAGGCTCTGCGTGCTCCGAAGGCGTCACTGAGGCGACCGCCGACGAGCAGCAACCCGCCGAACGCCAGCGCGTAGGCGGCGACAACCCAGCTCCGAGAAGCGTCGTTCATTCCCAGGTCCTGCTGCAGTGACGGCAACGCGATGGTCACGACCGTCGAGTCCAGGACCACCATCAGCTGCGCGGACCCTGCTGTAGCAAGCACCCACCATCGAGCAGACGTCACACCGTCTCCTTAACAGCGTAATATCAACTGACCGACGTTAAGTTGCCTCACCACCGTACTAGGATCAGGTGGTGGACGCGAACGAATTGGGTGAGCCGTCGGTCGGCGAAACGAACGGCCGACGTGGCGGAACTGCCGGTGCAGTGTGGCTGCGTGAGGAGGCGGACCGGCCGCGCCGGGCGGCCCCGCTGACCCGTGAGCGCATCGTCGAGGTAGCAGCGACTCTGCTCGATGAGCGTGGCATCGACGGGTTGACGATGCGGAACCTGGCACAGCGCCTCGCGGTGACCTCGACCGCGCTCTACTGGCACGTGAAGACCAAGGACGATGTCCTGGACTTGGCCCTGGACCACATCTTCGCAGAGGTGCTGCTCCCAGACGCCGGTGACGACTGGCGAGATGATGTGCGCGCGCTGACATCCAGGTGGCGCGCGACCATGCTTCGCCATCCCTGGGCGCCGAGCCTGATCGGGCGACCGATGCTCGGGCCTAACGTCCTAGCGCGCACCGAGTTCCTGCAGTCGGCCCTCGTCCGTGGCGGTTTCACCGACCTCCGGTTGGCCGTCATCACCCGGTTGATAGCGAATTACGTGATCGGCGCAGCCATCACCGAAGCCACCTGGCGCCAGACGGACGATCCCGGGGCGCGGGCCGAAGCCCGGCGCCAGCTGTTGGCCAATGCCGACGCCTATCCCGCCCTCGTCGGCTCCGGACACTTGGAAGACGGGCGGTGGAACGACGACGACCTATTCCAACGTGGCATCGACTCCATACTCGCCATGTGAGTGGTGGCCCGGTCATCAGTTGTGCTGCCAGAACGGCAGTCTTCCGCCGCGCCTGGTGCTATTTCCGAGCATGAGCTCCTTTCTCGGCCAACAGACGCCTGGTTCAGCTTTGGCCCGACGTGGTGTTTTCAGCGCGGATGAGCTGACGGATGCTGGCGCGTGCGGCGGCCAAGTCGTCGTGCGCTTCGACGAGTTGCTTGGTCAGGTCGGTGTTGAGGGTCTGTTCCCTGGCGAGATCGGTTTGCAGTCGCTGGTTGTCGGCAGTCAGTTCGTCGATGCGGGTGCCGAGGTCAGCAGCGCCGACCTGGTCCAGTTGTTGACCCAGGTGGCGGCGCACTGCGGCCTTGAGGCGTTCGGCTTCTTCGCGTAGGCGTCGGTTGTCTTGTTGCAGAAGACGCTGTTCGACTTTCCACCCCGCTGGCACGGTGGCGGAGGCACGGGTGTCGTTGTCCGCGGCGCGGCTCTGGCGGCAGCGCGCTGCTTCGATGTGTTCTCGCATGCCGTCGGCGTAGACGAGCCAGTGAGAAACGTTCGCCGCCCGGGCGACTCCCGAGAAGGTCACTGGCTCGTTGGCGGCCACCAGCTGGTCGACGACGGCCAGCACTCGGCTCCGTTTGTCGCGGGAGTCCTTCTGCCGAGCCTCCCGCAGGACCTCGGCCGGTTTACGGGACTGGATCATGACGGGTCTCCCCGGGTGGGAAAGGTGGGAACGGGAAGAAGTGGCAGCGGGGCTGCGGCACGGACCTTACGCAGGACGGCGGCGGCCTCTTCCAGGTGGTGGCGTTCGTTGTCGGGCATGGCGGCGAGCTGAGTGCGGATGCTGGTGACGACGTTCTGGAAAGAGTCGATCTGGTCGGTGAGGTTGCGTACGACGAATTCCGCGACGTCCAAGGCTCGCGCTGTCTCACGGTCGGCCTTGAGCGCGCGGATGTGGTCCTCGACCGCAGGAAGGAAGGAGGGGTCGGGCCGGTAGAAGCCGCAGCCGGAGCATTGGAACCGGATGGGGCATTGGCCGCCGCCGGCTTTGACGTTGGACGGCTCGGTGCAGTTGCCGAAGGGCACGGCGACCGAGCGGGCTTCGTAGGCGGTCGCCGAAGAGGTCGGCCTCGGTTGGCCGTAGCGGTCGACGACGTGGGTGCGCATGGCCTCGACGGCGGCGCGGCGCCGTTGGATGGAGACCTTGAAGTAGCCCATGGTCGTGTCGGCTGATTTGTGGTCCATGAGGTCGCGCAGGGTGTGCAAGTCGGTGCCGGCGTCCGCGTGGCGTTGGGCGTAGGTGTGCCGAAAGGCGTAGGGGAAGATTCGGTTGCGGTCGAAGGGCAGCGGCTGGCCGTGTTTGTCGGCGGCGTCGGTGAGTAATTCGGGTAGGCCGTCGACCCAGCGCCGGAGCGTCCTGGCCATCGTGTCGGCGTCGATGCATGCGCCGGAAAGCGGATCTCCGTAGTCGTCCAGCTTGACACCGGCGCGGAGAAAGCCAAGGCGGATCTGGATGAACTGGTTGAGGCGGCGGTCTTTGCGCCGCGCCACCGTGTGGCATGGAAGGCCCACACCGGTGACGCCGTCCGCGCCACCCTCGATGACAATGCAGTGTGGATTCGTAGATTGTGGTTTATTCTTCGATCGCCTGACGCCATCGACCTTTTTCGGGATGCAAATCGGTTTGCCAATCGGTTCGAGGTCGATAAGGGTGGGAACCCGAAACGCCGTCCCAAGAATATAAAATGGAGGTACCCCTAGTCGCTTGCACCCTCGGGGTTTCGAACTAATATCCATGCGATCAGATTCACTCTTAGTTCGGATAGCGGCAGCTGGGCTTGCGACCTCGGGCGTCCGCTTATCAGCAAAGATTGTGTTCAGAGAACGCTTCGTGCTGGCGCCACCCGCGTCATCGCGTCGTGAGCCAGCACGCTCGCTCGGCGGCAAATGATGATGCCGTCGTGCGTCCGAGCGGACCACACGATGAGACGACGGCCAACTCAGGCGGTCGAAGCAC
>NZ_JAMQOL010000097.1:0-14645 GCF_023717965.1 Paractinoplanes hotanensis
CCGAGACCCGTACCGATCCCTACAGCTCCTTGGACTTGCCTAAAACGGGCATATCTCGACCTTGCGAAGACCCTGGCTGGCCGGCCCGGATGGCGGAGCCCGCATGGTCGAGCGGATTTGCCGGACGAGCACTACCGGCATACCGCATCCTGCAGTGCCCACTGCGCCAGATCAACGACAACCAGCTTGCCGCGCGAGGCGCAACGCGGTACAAGATATGTACCTGACCGGCTGCCGCGGAGGAGATGTGGCCTATTTAGCACCTGTCATGGCTCTCGCTGGCGTGGTTGTCGGGGCAAGCCTCTCCTTCCTTTTCACTTCTACGATGGAGAAACGGAAAGAGAGTTGGACTCTCGACCGAGAGTGGCGGGAACGGAAACTGCGTGCCTACGGCGCCTTTTTGACAGACGTTAGACGCTTGCGGGATTTGGCTCAGCGCGTCGCCGCGGCAGTTGACCTCGATGATCAGGCACCTCCTCTGGGACGTGACGCTGGCTTAGAACCCATGGCTGAGGCAAATATGGCTCGGAGCGCGTCGTTCGAAACGGTCAATCTCGTAGGTGGCCGGGATGTCGTCGAGGCCGGTCGAGAGCTAAACCGTGCGGTTTGGCGCCTCGAGTGGTTCGCCCGAGGCTTCCTTGACGACTCGGATCGTGAAGGCTGGGCGGAAGCGTTTCGCGCCTACCACGCCGCAATAAATGAATTCAATAAGAGAGCGCGTCTCGACATCGGCGTTCTAAGTGAGTTTTCACCGCGGTCAACCGAGCCGTCAACGCGGATTCAGTATGAGAGGGATCGTGCAGCTCGCGGCTCACCCACCGCCAACCCGGGCTAAGCGCAGATCTTGAAGGTGGACGGTCACTCATCCGGCACGATCAGCGCGCTGTGCTCGCACCGCCGGGGCCGCAGTCGATCCCCAACGGCTCCAGCCGGTCAGCTCAACAGCAGTGGCATGTACTCACATACTCCCCACGCCTCGGCCGGGTGCAGGACGCGAGGTGGCCATGTCACGGGCCGTGGATCGGGCCATAGCGGCACCAGAGCGCCACGAAACGCTGATGTGAGGTTCCACGTCGATCTTCCGAGGACCGGGTCGATGATGGTGTGTAAAAGCAACGCACCGAGGCCGACGGTCACTGTGAGCAAGTTCGGCGGGTCATCAGCATTCGCCGACCGGCCATCCTCTTGGTACAGCGCGAGGCGGCACTCGGTGCGCAAGGCCCAGTCCTCGTCGTCAACCGCCGCCGCCCAGACCATGCATTCAGGGGTGGGCCGCCGGCTCGCATAGAAGCCCTGGTAGCTCTGTTCGAGGGCGGCCGGTTCGGAGCCGGTCAGCTGCGCCATCAGACTGGTCTTGACCGCCCAGGCCGCAACTGCGGTCGCAGCCTCGACGCTGAGCGACATCGCCAACTTGCCGCGAATCATCGCGGACAGATAAGGCCGCGCCTCGGCCTCAATGTCGTTCATGAAGTTGTTGTTGCACGGGGCACAGACCGCCTTGACGGTCGTAGAGTTAAAGGTCTCCTTCATTTCTCGGTGGTGCGGGCCACTGACCGAGCGTTCCTGGCCGAGGAGCACTGTTGCCTGATCCTGGCCCCGATACTGCGCCTGTTCGGGCAATACGTTGCCCAGCCATCGGGGTATCACATGCTCTCTGGTCAAACCGGCGCCACCGCAGAATGCACATCGTCGGGCCACACGAGGCAGTTTGACCCTCGCGCGTTATTGCGGCAAAGACTTTTCTCGCACCGATGCACTGTCATGCCGCAGATAAAGCTCGTGGTCCGCCTAAGGTCGCGTACACAGGGTCATTGCCGGAACGGCCACGCGCCGACCCGCTCCGCGTCGCGTGCTACACGCGGCGAGACCCGAGCCTCACCTCACCCGGTGTCGGCGGCGATCCGCTCAGCCCGGCACAGCCCGCAGCTCCCAGCACGCTGACCTCGATGCTTTGAGCACACCTCGACCTCATTCGGGCGGGCCGCACGGATGGGCGCGACGATGGTCTGGACCGGGGTTCCGCGGAAGCCGGGGTGACGCTCGATCGTGGCCTGCTCGCGTCGCATCCAGTTGCGCCAGGTGGCCGTCCAGTCGCAGCGCCGCCCCTTGCTACCGGGCTGGGCTGTCCAGTAGTCGATGAACGCCGCGGTCGTGGTCCAGGGGACGTTAGGGGCGTGCTGCCGCGCCCAGTCGGCCATCTCGTCGGTGACCCGGAAGCTCGGTGGCAGCCGGCTACCGGACTCGTCAGCGGTTGCCGGCACCGGTGCGCTGGCGCGTCCGCGGAGACGGTCTTTGGATGGTGAACTCTCCGTAGGAGAGTTCAAGAACGTACTGGGTACGCCGGGCGGACGGCCGCTGTCCGCCCGGCGGACAGCCGGGATACCGCCCGGCGGACCACTGGGGGCGTCCGCCTGGCGGACAGGTTCGCCCCACGCGGGACCGCCGGGTTGGTCCTTCTCCGGCGTCGAAAGGGGGCGCTCGAGATCGGCGACGTCCGGGGTGGCCGCGCTCAGGGTCGGACTGCTGCGCCGCGACGCGCGAGGCGGTGTGGCGGCAGAGGGTGACCCGATGAGTAGGGTGTAACGCGTCCGGGTGCGGCCGTCCGTCGTCGTCGCCCGCTCGCGTTTGAGCCATCCGGACGTTTCCAGGGCATTGAACCATTCGGCGACCGTGGATTTCGACAGGCCGGTCATCGCGGCCCAGCCCGCCAGCGATGGGGTGTGCTCTGCGGGGATGACTCCGGTTGTCCAGTCGGCTTTGACGGCTCCGGCGAGCAGTAGGTGCCGGGCGGGGGCAGGCAGGGTTGAGTTGAGGACCGCGTGCTGCAGCTCAAGCACGAATCGCATATCAACGTCCCGTCTTCTGCACGGTGCACTGGCGAACCGACCTGCGGTCAGTCCGCTGGAGGTGTGATGCCGCCGAGGCTCGGGCGCGGATCCTTGCACGCCCGAGCGTCGCCGAACGGCGGCCGACGCGCGACGTTCCGCAGCCTCTCGAGAGCACCGTCCGGACAGGCGACGCGGCTGCCGTGGGCCGTCACACGGGCTTGAGATTCTTCGCGCCTCAGAGACGTCCGGTGGCTACCAGCGGTAGTCCGGCCCCTGTGTGCTCATGTTCACGAGCAAGCCAGCGTGGGTGTAGAAGTTCATCGCGCAGAACAACGCGAAGCCGATGCCAGCGACTGTCCAGGCCCAGTAGAGGATCTGCCAGCTGCGGCGGCTGCCGGGCCGGGCTGCGAACGGGAACAGCAGGCAGCCCAGCGCCGCGGGGGCATAGAGAACAGCAGCGAAGAACGTGTTCTCGATGGCGGGGTAATTGTGTAGCAGCCCGGTGATGGGTTCCTCGGCAGGCGCGGCGCTGATGACGTCGAATCGCAGGATGGCCAGCGCGCACCAGGTCATGACGAGCCCGAGGAGGAAGACGATGACCCCGACAGGGCCCAGCGCGTCCGGTAACCGGTCGCGTTCGAGGGCCGGTGTGGTGCGGCTGATCCGCCAGGCGGCGGCGAGCAAAAGCAGGCCGAGCAGCAGAGCGGGTTCGCCGAAGATGGTGTCGATGTAGGGCTTGGCCTCGGCGAGGGGGTGGGTGACGGTCATGGCGCCGCCGAGCCCGGTCAGCAGGATGCCGAGGACGCCGAACGCGGCGGCCCAGCCGCTGTGGTCAGCTGGTGCACGCACGAGGCGCAGTGGCATGCGTTCGTTGCGCAGCCCGGCCCAGTAGCGCGGGACGAGGATCAGCGCCGCGCCGGCGGTGACGCCGATGAGCGTGTTGTACATGATCATGAGTTAGCTCCTGACAGGCGAAGGGTCATTGCTGGTGTGCAGTGATGAGGTGCCGCAGGACGGCGATGTCGTGCCGATCGGCGTCGGACTGGCCGTCTAGCAGGGTGTTCAGCGCGGCGATGAGCTGCGCCCGCAGTTGCTGGTTGAGCGCCCAGCCGGCGGCGGTAGGCGCGAGCAGGGACCGGCGGCGGTCTCTGGTGGGGATGCTGCGTCGCAGCAGTCCGCGTTTGATGAGAGCGGCTGCCGAGCGGGTGACGGACCCTTTGGAGACGTGGGCCAGGGCGGCGACAACTCCGGTGTCGACGGGTCGGTGCATGACGGTCAGGTGCAGCACGTCGTAACTGGTCCAGGTCAGGTTGGCGTCGGCGAGGACGCTGACCTCGAGGTAGCGGCGGGCGAAGTTCGCGGTGCGGCACATCTGGGCGAGGTGATCCAGCCGCCCCGGCCCGTCGTCGGCGCCCGCGATGCCTGGTGCCGCCGACGCCGGCGCGGCAACGTCGACCACACCCGAGGTGTCTTCTCTCATCATCGGGCGCCGGTTCCCGGCGCGAGGAGTGCTGGCGGGCTGGGCCGAGCCCGGGTCTTGCCGTGGCGGTGGTGGTCACCGCTGGTCCAGTTCGCGAGCCTGCGCACGGGCCAGAACTGGTGCGCGGCGCCGGGCCCGCCCAACGTGCTGGGCAGGTGTCGGGTGTGCTGGCCGGGGCGGTGGCTGGCCGTGGGAACGTGCATGGTTGGGCTCCCCCTTTGCAGAGTTTCGGCTGTCGTGGTGGGCCTGTGGGTACGTGCCGGTCATCACCGGCACGACGACACCAGCGGTGTGGCCGGCGCGCTGTGCTGGTGGTGAAGCCAGGTCGTGATGGCCGTGAACGCCAGCGGTGCCGTGTGGTGCAGGTTGATGGAATGGCCGGTCCGCGGGATGGTCGCTGCGGCCAGCGCGGTGCCGGGCGGGAACGCGGTGTGTTCGCGTTGGCAGATGTCGGCCGGTGTGGTGCAGGGCTGGCCGGTGCCGCAGAACAGCGTGTCGGTGGCGCCCATGACGAACAGGACGGGCACGGTGATGGCGCGGCTGTAGGCCAGCTCGTCGTCCGGGGTGAAGGTGAGTTCGCCGGTCGTGGCGGTCGTCTTGGTCTGCTCGTCCCAGGCGGCGGCGCCGCGGACGGCGGTGTTCGCGTCCAGGAAGTAACCGGGTCGGCTGCCGGGCCGGGTGGTCAGGTAACCGTCCAGTGGTGCGGTGTCGGTGAACTTCGGGTCGGCGGCCGCCGGGTACAGGTCGGTCGTGAAGCGGGTCATCTCGTCGATGCGGATGTCGTGCAGCAGGCCGGTGAGGACGAGCGCGTCGACGTCGTGGTAGGTGGCGGCTTCGGCCATCGCGATGACCGAGCCGTAGGAGTGCCCGACGCCAATGACACGGGTGAACCGGCCGAGGGTGCCGTCGCGTAGCGCGCGGACAGCCTGGTGGGTGACGGTTGCTTCGGTCGTGGTGGTGACCTGGTCGGCGGGAGGCCGGTCGCTGGCACCTGTGCCGATACGGTCGACGAGATAGACGGCGTCCCCGGCGGACAGCGCCGCCGCGGTGTAGTCGCTGCGCCGGTCGGGACCGGTCCAGTAGCGGTGGGTGTAAGTCAGCCCGGGGATCAGCAGCTGCACGGTCGTGGTCGTGCGGGCTGGCCGGCACAGCCATCCGGCGAGCCGATACCGAGAGGCGCCGGGACTGGAGGTCAGGGTGACGGCCAAGTCGTGCCGGGCGCATCCAGGCCGCGCCGCTGATGGCGGTTGGGCGTGCGCGGCCGGCGTGGCCAGGGCCACGCCGGCCAGGATGAGGGCCACCGCCACCGCGAGCGAGGTCAATAGGTGGCGGGTACGCGGCCGCTGTGAGTCTGGGGTTGCGGCTGGCGTGGTGTTGAACTGCATGCGCTGCTCCTTCGAGGTTGTTCGGTTACGGCGATCGAGGGACAGCCGTGTGCCGGGGCAGTGCGGATATTCCAACGCTCTGAATGAGTCGGGCCGGGTGGCCGATCCCTCGTCGGGTCGGACTTCTCCGCAGCCACAAGCAAGCCCCCTGTAGCCGAGGTGCAACTGCGGGGCGGCTGCTGGCGGACCAGCTCCGCACCTGACGAGGCCATGAGAACCGCGTCGCTGTTGGGAACCGGTGCCACCAGGGAGCTGCGGTATTCCTACGCGCGCGTTACCAAGGCAATGCGAGGCGTCAGTCTGAGCAACCACAGCAACGACACTGCCGGTAGGACTACGCGTCGGCGTAGCTGTCCCCAGCTGTCTCGAGCTGTCTAGAGCTGTCGCCCTGGCTCGTAAGTTGGCGGCGGTACGGGCTCGACGGTCCCGCTCATCGAAGAGGGGACTGTAGTGAAGGCCGGAAGCCAGCGGACATCAATCGTCCTGCTGCTTGTGATCGGTACTTTTGCCGTCGCCGTCGATACTTGACGAATGCACAGCGGAATTGATGATCAAACACCCTGAACAGGGTCTTGACTCAGCCCTGAACGACAAGTCACCGCCTGTTCACGGGAGCAATACGAACGCAAGGGCGCGTGCTTGCGTTGCGCCGGGTCCTTCGCGGATCGGCTGGCAAGGCAATGCGTTCGACGTTGGCCCAGAGGCTGTGGGCGGGGGTGTGGGCAGGGTGCCGCCGTCTGGGGCTCTACTCGGGCGAGGCTTTGATCGTGACGCCGCTGTCTCGGAAGAGCAGGTCAAAGAAGGTGCGCATGGTTTCGCGGGCTGCCGGGTCGTCACGGAGTTCGTGGGTACCGAAGCGGTGAACCTCGTAGCCATTGAGGGCGAGCGCCCGGCTGCCGCGCATCGTCTTCGCGTAGGTTGCCGGGTCGGCGACGTAGCGCAGCGGTTGAGCGGCCGTCTCGATGGCGTAGTGCTGCATGCCGTCCACCTCCAGCACGATTCGACGATCGTGGGGCAGGAAGATCAGGAAGTCCATGCGGTGGTTCAGTAGCGCGTGGACGCCGCGGGCGCGGATGGTCTTTGGGTCCCAGTGGAGCACTACCTCAGGAATCAGCACTGGGAGATCAGGGCCCGCGGCGCGGAAGAGGTTGTAGTAGGTCTTGAAGAAGCGGTATTGGTACGGCGAGTTGTTGGGCAGGCTGCTCTCCATCCGCCGATGCAACTGCCACTTGGCGGCAACGTCGTCGGTGACCTGGTAAGTCTCCATCCACCATGTCTGGAGCGCTCCCCACCGAAGGCCGCCGACGTTAATGGGCCGGTCGTAGTGCAGAACGTCGTCCGCATTCGAGAGGATCTCGATCTCGTTGTCGATCGTGTCGGTGATCCGGATGTCGGGTTTACGCAGGGCGGCGAAGTACAGATTTTTCGGCCGGCGTGACCGGGAGCGGATCGCAATGAGTCGGAAGACTGGGTAGCCGTCGTCGGCGCCGGTCTCCCGTAGCTCCAGGCCGTCTGGCTTCAGAAGAGGGTTGAGGTCCTCAATAACGCTTCTTTGCTTGGACTCGTCGGGGATCGTGTCCGCCGATGCCAACCCCTCCAGCAAGAGCGCGAACCGGCGGTCGGAAGCATCGAATGCGCCGAGCTGCTCGAACAGGTGCTCAGCCGACCAATCGGGGAAGGAGCCGACGTGACGGTCGATATCTGCCCCGAGCCCTCTGTTGTGGCCATCCCACGGGAAGGGGTCGTTGTCGAGCACGAAGAGCCGGTCCAATAGCGCCCTGAACCGAACGTAATGCTCTCTGAAGTCCTCTAAGTCGAGCACGCGGGACAGTTCTCGGCGGGCGCGCTTGGAGATCGGTGGATGGTTCTCGACAGCCCACCAGAGGTCTTGAAGTGCGGTGCGGCGGGCCGCGGTGAGCAGTTCGAACGTGTCGACGATGCGCTCAGCGACGGCCGGGAGGCGCATGTCCGGAACGGCCCGCAGACTCGACGAGGCGAGTTCTGCCTTGCTGCCTTCCCCGGAAGGCGCTGGTAGACCGATCCGGCCGAGGTGTCCGGCGAGTGTCTTGTGCGAGGCTGTTCCGGCTATCTCCTTGACGATCTCGCCGACCAGGTCTCGTAGCTCAGCCATGTCGGGGTCGCCAGCCATCGGCCGATTGTGCCAGACCATCCCGGTCCTGCGGGTGGGCGCAGCCGCCGGCCTGATCGACTGATCGGTGGGAGGCCGGGCGGGCAACGAAGGGCCTCGTGGAGCGGGATGACAGCCTACTCGGCGACGCTCTCTGGGACGCGTTCGTCATTCGGTGTATCGGTGGCGGGTACGAGACGAGGGCCGCTGGTCAGGTCCTGGATAAGCAGTTCTCTAGCCATCGTTCGGAAGTTCGGGTGTAGACCCGCGGCGGCCACCAGGAAACCGACGACGTCAGACATGAGTTTCGCGGCGATCGGGTCGATATGAGCGCCGAAGGCTTTCGACACCGTGGTGCGTTTGCGGGCGACGAGTGCCGCGCTGAGCATCTCGGCGTACTGCAGTGCGGGGAGGCATGCGTGAGGTGCGCGGTTGAACCGGCCGACGAGTTCGAGGAGTTGGCTGTACCAGGCTGGCAGCAGTTGAGCGCGGTCCTGGGCGGCGGGCGGCACGATGCGCATGAGTTGTTCGAGCATCTGCTTTTTTTCGCGGAGCGCGACCTGGCCGCCGAAGAAGTATTCGAGAAGGCAGGTCTGCACGTCAGCAGCGTGCGTGGCACGGATGTGTTCGACCGCGCGGGAGACCGAGAGCAGGTAAAGCCATGAACAGTCGAGTAGAAGTGCAGCGTGGACGGGGTTGGCCGGGTCGAGGATGCTCGCGGCGTCGGCGAGATGGCTGACCATCTGGGTGAGGTTGCGGTAGGGCTCGTAGACCCAGTAGTCGAACTGCCGGTATTCCAGCAGTGGAGCGAGTTTGCTGTCCATCCCGGTGAACGCCTTGAGGTACTGCTCCATCTGCGGCACGTCGAACAGCCGGGCCAGTGGCGCTTCGTGCAGATCGAGCGGGATGGGGTGCTGGGCTTCCAGTACGGTGAGGTCCTCCCCTGTGACGACGGCGATCTTGAGGCGGGCGGCGAGCTGCCGGGCGGCGTCGGTGGTCTTAAGAGGGCGGATCATGTAGGCGGCGTCCGCACCGAAAAAGTCTCCGACACCGCGAATCCAGAACATGCGTTCGGTGGTGTTCCGGGCGGTGCTCTTGCAGTCGGCGATCGCGGTCTGCACGCGGAAGCCGGGCGCGACGGTGACGCCCAAGACGTCCAAGTCGGTGTACGACTCGTGGCCGGGCCGACCCTTGTTCGCCGGGACGTAGGCGCGCAATGGCACGTCGACCCGGGTCGCGAAGCCCATACGCCAGAGCAGACGCCGCACCGCGGCTTTCTGTCCCAGATCCTGCTCGCTCACAGCGCTCCCCGGCCCATCATCACGTCGAAGAACTTTCCGTACTCCTTGTCCGGCACGCGCACCAGGTTGCGACTGCGGGCCGCGGTCTGGAGCGGCTGCAGGTACCGGGCGTCGAGCGAGAGCATGTCGCGGGCCTGGTCCGAAGCACCGCGGCCAGCAGCCATGGGCTCGCCGGCCAGCAGCATGTCCCGGGCGATGCTCAGAGCCTCCCGGTTGTCGGGTGTGTCGATAAGGGTGGGTCGCACCCAACTTCCCCAGGAGACGTCGTCGGGGCCGAACGTGATGATCCCGCGGTTGCGCATGAGCAGGTATTGCCGCTGCGAGGAGCTGTGCGGGGAGATGCTCCCTACCTCCAGCAGGGTGTTGATGAGGTGGGCGGCACGGCTCACGTTGTTGAATCCGCCGAAGTCTTCAGCGCAGCGAGCGCACGCGATGATGGCCAGGGCCTTGTCGAGGACCGGCTTACGGGTGATCAGCAGTTCCCGATCCAGGGTGTAGGGCAGCGTCGCGAAGGCGCGCATCGTCTGGTCCGGGAGTTGGACGGTCGGCGCGGGCACAAGGCCACGTGCGACGGCGTCAACCAGCAGCGGGTGCTCGGTCGAGGTGATCGCCAGTCCCTGGTGGTTCTTCAGGGTCTCGAACTCGGCGAGCATCCGCTCCGGGCCGTGCGCGGTGAGCAGGTCGTTGAGGACGTCGGGGTGCTCGAAGGCGGTGAAAGGCGAGTAGGCGATGTCGCCGTCGATGGTGGAGACGGTCCGCAGTAGGCCGGACTGCTGGCCGATGGTCACGACCCGGCCCGCGTCGGCGCTGGACAGGTTGACCGCCTCGGAGAGAACCTCGACCGGAACCGGACCGCTGGCGAGGCGGTCCACCACGGCCAGCATCTGCTCTTCGAACTGTTTCGGCTTGCGTGACCGCCACCGGCCGCCGAGGTCTTCGTACAGGTCGCGGTACATCGGGACGTTCTCGGTCAGGCCGGTGACCTCGCCTGCGGGGTTCCGGGTCAGTTCGACGAACTCGGCCTCTTCGAGGAGGGCGAGAACCTGGTCGAAGGCGGCCGGCGCCACGTCCAGCTCCGTGACGGCCACGGTTTCCAGCGCGTTCACGTCCGCGATGAGCTGCCGGTCCCGGATTAGCGCTGCTACATCGGCGGCCATCCCGACCAGCCGAGTGGTCTTCAGGGGGATCAGGCCGGGTGAGTTCGGGTCGACCGTTCGCAGGCCGGCATGAACATCCTGGCAGCGCAGACCCTCGACGTACTGCTCCATCCCCACCTTCATCGCATCCGTGCCGAAGTACCGGGCACCAGGTCGGCCCGCCGCCGGATCGGATCGGCGCAGGCAACCCCGGCCGCAACAGGTTACTCTCCGCGCTCAGGGCGGTCACAACGATTTCCTCGTCCGCCATTGCCATCCGTCGCCGGGCTCTCCTCCGAGAGGGCCGCCGCGACGAAGGGTTGACCAGCGACGAGCAACGCTCACCGGAGCAGGGCGAGTCAGCCCCGTCGGCCGAGTTGAACATCGCTTGCAGAACGCGACGATCGTCCAGCCGCACTTACGGATGGTTGCGCTCGATCGCGGCGAAGGGTGTCCACGATGCCCTCACTTGATTAACATAAGCGGATTTGTCGGCACTCAGCCCGGGGACACGACCGGCTCGGATTAGCGTGGCCACGATGGCACGCACTCCCGGAGCCGCGGGGTTCTCGTCGTCCGTGATGTCGGGCAGCACGGCAGTCGGCAGCGTGGCATCGATCCGCTTGACGAGCTGACGCAGGGCCGCCTCGTCGAGCAGTTCGTCGAGACGTCGGATGACCTGGCCGGAGGTGCCGGCGGGCAGGGCGAGGTCGGCGTCGATGCGGGTGGCGTGGTCGGGACCGTAAACGGCATCGAGGGCATGAGGGGCGACGGTCGTGTAGATCTTGGCCATGCGCGCATCGAGGTAGCCGTTGCTTGCGAAGTAGCGCAGGACGGGCCTAACGAGATCGGGATCTGGGTCTCGGCGGCTGTAGATCGCGGCGACTGCCCGGAGAACGTCGAGGAGATCGATGTGCTGGTACCTGCGGCATTCGTGGTGGATCGCGCTGACGGCGCGATCGGTGAACGGTTCGCCCTTCTCGACGATGCGCAGCGCCTCACGTACCTCTGGGTCGGGTGTAACCCAGGCGTGGAAATCCGGTCCGGTTGGCGGGACGGCGCAGCGGTACGCGAGGGACTGCCAGGGCGGGATGACGGTCAGGTACCACCGCAGCAGGGAGAGGTGACGGTCGGCCTCGTCACGGTCGTTAAAGCCACGCCGGACATCGGTGGCCGTCTTGACGCGGGCGTCAACGGCGTCTCGCCATACCGGCGCTCCGTGTCTTGATCGAATCGATCGCCAGGCGTCCTCGAAGATCATCCGATCCGCGCGTTCGCCGATGTCGTACGCCACCAGAGCAAGATCGGCGGAGAGACCTGCGGTGTCGTCGGAGGCGACCGGCCGGTGACCTGCCGCTTCCTCGATACGGGCCGCCTCGACACGGCGGTCGAGAGCGTGGCCTTGTTCGATCGTCGCCCATGTCTCGTCCGACATGATGCTGGGCGTACTGAAGCCGGGCGGGATCGGTCCGCCGGTGACCTTCAGCAGGTGGGCGGCAGTCCTCCGCCAGCCGGTGAGTTCCCTAAGGCGGGCCTTCTCAGCCGCCTGTTCCGCGTGATGGCGGGCGGCGCGCTCCGTGCCGGCGATGTTGAAGATCGGTTCGCGGCGCATCGCGCGCCGGTGGATTTCGGCGGTCTCAAGCGCGGCGAGTTCGGCGGCGGGGACGTTTCGGCGCAAGGGGCAGATGATCGGTTGCAGCCCGGCTGCTTTGAGTTCTGCGATCCATGCCTGGACGAACGTGTTGGTCGATTTGTTGAGGTGGCCGCGGAGACGTACGTCGAGCGGCACGGTGGTCGCGCCCCACGTAGCGAACCCGGTTGTCGCGAGGGTCTTTCAGAACGTAGAGAGTCCCGGTGGCCGCAGGCCCTGCTTCGGCGGGGGGTTCGGTCGTCGCGGTCACAGAGCCTCCTGACCGGTGCAGAACTCTACGGACGGTGTCCAAATGGCCTGTACTGCGACGATGTACGCCGTCGCCTCCTGCTGCGGTGCGCTGGTATGCCCGGCGGCGGCGAATGCGGCGACCGCGGCTCGTCGCGTGGGAGTCGTGCGGATCTCGCGCGCCAGGTTGGGCAATGGTGTGGTCGGGAACGCTGCGGTGGTCCGGGTAGCCGCGTCGGCGAGGTGAGCGCTGGCGGGTAGCAGCCGAGCCAGGTGTTGGATGATGCGCGTTCCGCTGCCGGCGGGTAGCACCAAGTCGGCGTCGAGCCGGCTCGCGAGGTCCGGTCCGTACACGTGGTCGAGGGCTTCCGGGTCGGCCTCCAGGTACACCCTGGCGAGGGACTCGTCGAGGGTGCCGAATTTCGTAAGGTCGCGCAGCGTGACTTTGACGATCTCGGTGACCGTGCCCGTCAAGGGGCGGGGCAGTGTCCAGGCGGCGGCGAGGCTGACGAGCAGGTCCGCGGGGCCTGGATCATATTGGTCCTGCAACTGGTCGGCGGCGTGGCCGGTGTGCTTGACCTTCTCGACGATGGCTGCGGCGTCACGGACCTGGGGATCTCCGGTGAGCCAGGCGTGGAAGGCTGGTCCGCTGACCGGCCGACCGGCTCGGGCCGCGAGATGTCGCCACGGTGCGATGGCGGTCAGGTACCACCGTAAGAGGGCGAGATAGCGGCCGACGTGGACCGCGCTGGTGAGTTCGGACGCTCCCACGACACCGGTGATGCAGCGCTCCAGGTTGTCCTTTCGGGAACCGTGGAACTCTAGGCCGATTGCCCATCCAGCGTCTTCGAGCAGCAGGTCACGGGCCAGCTTCGAGCATGCGTAGTAGTTCTGGGTGGCGATCACGCAGGGAGCGCGCCAGGTGTTGGGGTCGACGCCCGCAGGTGGCATGAAGTCCGCCGGTGTCGAGTCTTCTACCTTCTTCGCTTCGCGTGCCTTCTGGATCGCTTGCCAAATTTCCTCTCGGACCGCGATCACTAGGTGGTGCCCCGGTGGCAGCGGCCCGTTACAGCCGGCTCGCACTGCGTCAGCAAGGGCAGACCATTCCCGTTCGGAGTTCCGTTGCGCGAGCGCTGCCGCCCAGTCAGCCAGGATCTTCTTGGCGGCGGATACGCCGTTGATGTTGAGCAGTTCGTCGCCGGCAAGGACGTGGCTGTGGATCTCAGCATTCTCTGCCGTCAGCATGTCCTCGGCCGGGATGTCGCTTCGGACCGGTTCGATGATCGGTTTCAGTCCGGCGGCCTTCAGGTCGGCTAGCCACGCCGCCAGCGCGTCGGAGCTGGGCTTGGCCAGGTGCCGGGCGAGCCGGACCGCGAGGGTTGTTCCAGTGGCACCGATGTAACGGATCCGCTTGGTTCGCGGGTCGCGTAGTGCGTAGACGGTTCCTGGTCCGGCGACAGTCGTGTTGGCCGTCATCCTGCCTCGCCTCCGGAGCCTCGTGGTCGTAGAGCTGGATGGTCTCAGCCGGGTCTGACACTTTTCGCTGCGCGGCCCGCCTCATGATCGCCACATACTCCGGTCGAGTGACGACTGAACTCCGTACGTGAACTTTCGGTCACTACGACTGGCCGGTGCTCAGCCAACGTACGGTCCGCAGCTGCGGCGACCCCGCGCGGTGATCCACCCTTCGCGCCGATCAACTAGGGTGCCCATCCCGAGGAACTTCCGGCCGAGATCCTTGACGAGGTGGCCAGGGCGGTCGGGACAGAGGTCACTGTTCTCAGTCCCCTATGCGGTTGCGTCAATTGGGGTGCCATGCGCGTTAGACAGCGCTTGCCCTTGCCATGGACTCATCCCTCGGCGACTACAGTTTCGGCTGGTGAAAGCGGTTCAGCAGATGGACCAACGCTGCGAATCCATCATCAGATGAACTTTCAATCTTTTATTGGGGTAGTGCAGATATTCCCACGTTGCGAATGGCTCGGCTCAAGGCTGCCGTTTGCCTCCGGCTCCAACTCGGCGAGCTTGCGGGCCCGAGACCGTCCGAGCTGAGCGCTGGCGGACGAGTCGAGCGCGCGCCGATGGACCGTGCACCTACGCCTACCGCGGATCGGGCGGGCAGGTTTGCTATCCCGACCCGGCCAGTGCCAACTGTCCACTTTGCGGGGTGCTGGACGACTGCCCAAGTCGTAAGGTTCTCCCCAAGCGCTGGCCACCTTCCGGCACTCCAGCGATCATGCGGCGATTGCCCATACGCGTGGCGGCGCCGCTCTTACCGATGGCGCCGCTCAGCTCACCCCCCAGGGTCATTGCGTTGTTCCGTTACCGCTGGTCATGGCGGTGATGAGGTCGTGCGGACGGCTCATGGCGCGTCGGGTGGCGCGGGCGATGTTGGCCTCGCCGCTGATGCGGTGGAATCCGATCGCGGTGTTACGCAGGGTGGCCATGACGGCGGGTCCGTTGCCGGTCCGGGCTTGATGGGCGTCTTCACGGAAAGTTACGTCCCGG
>NZ_JAMQOL010000098.1:0-14049 GCF_023717965.1 Paractinoplanes hotanensis
CTCCACCTCGGCCGCGACGCCCGCGAAGCGATCAGCCGACAACTGCTGCCGTAACAGCAGGGCAGCGCCTCGCGGGGGTAGCTGCTCGAGGGCCTCGTCGCCCGCCACTGCGGCGGCCGGCGACGAGGGAAGGGCCGGCGGAGGGAGCGTCCGCAGGGTAATGACGGTGTCGGTCATGCCGCGTTGCCTCGCCTCGCCCGGCAAGCAACGCCGATCACCTGCGGCTTTTAGGCTCCTCACAGGGCACGCTCCGAGTGCGACTGCCTCTACCGGCTGAAGTGTCCTGCTGCAGCAGACAGCGCCGGTCGAACTGAGTGGAGTCGATCGCCAGTTATCAGCGGCAAATCCGGACGTCGGCGAATGGGAACCTGGGGGGTCGGAGGACGCATGTCGGCGTCCCTCAGGTGCGAGACGCGGTCATTTCCGCAAGGATTGCGGTCATGACGTCCCGGCACCGGTCCTCGATGCTGCCGGCTTTGTGCACCGAGCGGCTGGCGTTGAGCGCTTTCACTGAGGACGATGCGGCGGAGTTGCACGAGCTGTTCGCCGATCCGCGGACCCATACGATCGGCTCGGGACCGTTCACCGCGTTCGCGCAGACATCGCGGTGGATCGCGAACCGTATGGCGACACAGCGCGATCATGGGCTGTGCTGGTACGCGTTGCGCCGCATCGACACCGGTCAGCTGATCGGCAACTGTGGTCTGTTCGCCGGCCGTACCGGCTACGCCGAACCCGAGATCGGCTACCTGATCGCTGAGGGACATCGGGGAGTGGGCTACGCCGCCGAGGCTACTGCGGCTGTGCTGCGGCACTGCCACGCCGTGGGCCTGTGGCGAGTGTGGGCCGGCATCCGTCCGCGTAACACTGCTTCGCGCCGTGTTGCCGAGACTGCCGGCATGAGCTTTGACCATGTCGAGGTCGACGAACGCGGCGAACTGATGTTCTATGCCATCGACCTGGCGCCCGCGACGGACGCGCTAAGCGCGTAGCCGCCGCGCCCGATCAGCGGCAGACCCGGTGCGCCACGAGGCGCCTTGTTGTATCCCCGGTGCAGCCGGGAAGAACTCGGAGGGAGGTTCTTGGGTCCGATGGCTTACCTGGATCCGAAAGGTGAAGGGGACCAGAGCATGCCAGGAAAGCAGTGGTCATGGCCAGGCGTACGGCGGTGAGGTGCTGCGGGACCCGCGGAATATGGTGAAAGCTGAATTGCCTGAAGCCCAATCTCCAGTGATGCAAGCCGCCATCCACCGGAAAGACGTCTGAACCGGTGCCGCGTCCTGCGTCGGCGTCGCGGATTTGCCGATGCAACCTCCGGAGCGCGGGCGATGCCCAGTGAGGGCATTCAAGGAGATGAGTGGGCCACCTAAGTTCCGCTCCACACGTACAACGAGGACGAACGTGGGATCGCCTACAGGACGCGAGTCCTATGGCGACGGAGACCCCGTAGTAGTCGCAGGAGTCACGACCTGCCGAGGAGTCCGGGAGAGCCGGAAGCAGGGCGAAGGGGGTCAGGTGACAACGGGACATCACGGTCCGGGAGGTAGGCGTAATGCTCAGAGCCGAAACGGCACGGGACGTCCCTGCGCGAGGGCTTGGCAGCTGAGCGGCTGCCGTGACGGTACTCGCGTAGCAGTCACTGGAGAGCCCGTTGCTGGGAAATCCGGCACGGCGGGTTCGGGCCGGGGGCCGCTGGAAAAGGGCTGATCAGCACCTCGCCAGCGGCCTACCGGTACGACGTCGCGGGGGTCAGGTGCGCCGACGTTCTTGACGATTAGTTGATGGCCGTCAGAATCGGCGGGATGCCGAGTCGTATCGCCGCTTTCCGGAGCAACTGCTTGCCTGGCTTATGAAGGCCGACCTCGACAAATGCGCGCCCCGCCCAGACGAGCGCGTATGCCACAGTGAGGCTGGCCACTTTCTTAGTCCTTCCGATGCGGCCGGCTGCTTTACCTGGACAAGGCGATCGCCCGGCCCTGCTACGAGGTGGCGAATGACCGCGCTCGGCGCGTGGGCCGCGTCCGACGTGTGGCGGTACATCAGGTAAAGACTGTTACCAGCTTGTAGGTCCTTACACATTGCGGGGAAGGCGCGAGCTTGTGCAGCCCTTGCTGGCGCTGGCGTCCTCTTTGCCTCGTCATTGATTTGATCACGAAGTTCTTCTGGTACGCCCACCTCGGCCAGTTCTGCCGTGGTCATGAGGTTTACCGCCTGTCGGGAACGCTCGTACATGGTGGCGTCGACACCTGATTTTCCAGTCTGCTGTGTCCAGGCCGCCGAGACTGCCGACTCGAAGCAGGCTCGAACGTTCGGCATCGACTCAGCCCACAGATCGCTTTCCCACAACGTGCTGGCCGCGCGGCCCGCACGGTACGCGTTGGCGACAAGCGCAAAGGTCACACGCGCAGTCGGAAGGTCCTTCGTCCGCGTATCAAAGCCGTCGAAGCGATCCCATGCCGCCATGAGTTCGTCGATGACCTCCCGGTACACCTCGATCGGGAGACTGGGCGCTAGACGCTGTCGGCTCATGTCGCCAGAGCTTGCCTGCTCTCTGTCCTCTTGTCGTCTGATTTCTAGGTGCTTTGCTCGACTAGGGCCGGCCAAGCCGTCGTAGCGGCAGCGTTGGTATTCGCGCTCGGACGGCATGCGCCGCGCTCACCCGAGCTCCTGGCAGTGCTGCGGACCGCAGCGGGCCTAGCAAACACCAGGCGCTCCCGGGAAACGCACGTCCTCCTGGGTTTCCGTGCGGCGCCGTGCACTCGCTCGGCGGCAGAACAATGCGCCGGACCTCGGTATCAGAAAAAACGAAGGCAGCCCCTCTTTCCGATATCTCGGTCGTCAGGAATGGTCGGCGTCATTACCATCGACGGAGTGTCGGAAACCGTTTCATACCGCCGCCGCTCCGCACGAGTGATTCTTATCGACCGCGACCAGCGGGTGCTCCTGCTGAAGTTCCTCCTTGTCGCCGATTCCCGAAAATTGGATCTGGCCCACTTTGGTTGATCGAAGTTGGTCCCCTTGTCATCCGGTCTGTCCACTGTGTACTGTGCGGCCGGTGCGATGATCACTGTCTTGAAGTGCTGCTGCCGCAACTGGCCGGGGTGACTGTCGAGCGGGTTGAGAGCAGCACCGCTGAACTGCGGATCTGGGCTCGTCCGAAGGCCGACGAGGCGCCGTGTCCGGGGTGTGGTGCACGCAGCCGGCGGGTGCACCGTCGCTACCAGCGTCGCCTGGCTGATCTGGCCGTGGGCGGTCGGCAGGTGATGCTCGTGCTGCAGGTTCGGGTGTTCGTCTGTCAGGACCGCAACTGTGCGGTGCGCCGGTTCGCCGAGCAGGTCGAGGACCTGACCGCGGCGTATGCCAGGTGCAGCGGTGGCCTGCGTGAGGCGCTGGAGTAGATCGGGCTGGCTTTGGCCGGTCGGGCCGGGGCCCGGCTGGCCGCCCGGTTCGGCCTGTCGATCAGCCGCAACACGGTGTTGCGACTGGTCCGCCGGCTGCCGGACCGGGCGCCGTCGGTGGTCCGGGTCCTCGGGGTCGACGACTTCGCGCTCCGCCGGGGCCACGTCTACGGCACGGTGCTCATCGACATGGACACCCACCGGCCGATCGACGTGCTACCCGACCGCGAAGCCGCAACCCTCGCCGCGTGGCTGCGGGCGCATCCGGGGGTGGAGGTGATCTGCCGCGACCGGGCCGGCGCCTACGCCGACGGCGCCCGCACCGGTGCGCCCGACGCGATCCAGGTCGCGGACCGCTTCCATCTGTGGCACAACCTGGCCGAACACGTCGAGAAGGTCGTGGCCCGCCACCACGGATGCCTGGCCGAACCGGCTGCCGAGCCGGCACCGCCGGTGGTCCCGCCTGACCTGGACCAGATCGCCGCCCAAGCGGCCGAGCACCAAGCCGAGCAGGGCCGGCTGGTCGAACGCACCCGGCAACGTTACGAGCAGGTCCAGACGCTGCTCGCCCAAGGCATGGGCATCAAGGCGATCGTGCGGGAACTCGGCCTGGCCAGGGAAACGGTGCGCCGCTTCGCCCGCGCCCAAAACGTGCAGGACCTGCTGGCCACCGCCCACCTCGGGAGCCGGCCCAGCGTCCTGGACCCGTTCACCGATCACCTGCACCAACGCTGGAACGAGGGCTGCACCAGCACGACTCAACTCTTCGCTGAGATCCAGGCACTGGGCTACCGCGGAACCTGCGCCACACTGCGCGGCTATCTACGCCCGTTCCGCACCGCCGCGGGCCCAGCGCCGGCGCGGGTCCGGCCGCCGAAGGTCCGCCACATCACCGGCTGGATCCTGCGCCGTTACACCGACCTGAACCCCGACGAGCAGCGCAAACTCGATGACATCCGCAAACGCTGCCGCCACCTCGACGCTCTCACCACGCACGTCGCCGCGTTCGGTGACATGCTCACCGGCCGCCACGGCGACCGCCTCAACGCCTGGATCGCCGCAGTCGATACCGACGACCTGCCCGAACTGCACTCCTACGCCAACGGCCTCAAACGCGACTACGACGCCGTCCGCAACGGCCTCACCCTGCCCCACAGCTCCGGCGCTGTCGAGGGCCAGGTCAACCGGATCATTCTGTGGAATCAGAGATTGTCGATGGAGGGCGTCGATCGGGTCGTTCGGCGCGGTGTCGGTGGGAGCACGGTCAGGGGTAGTTGTCTGCCGGGTTCGGCGCGGAGCTGGTTCGGGGTGGGGCCGGCTGGGGTGGCGACGTCGGCGAGCCGTTCGATGAGGCGGTCGACGGCGGCATGGTCGTTGTCGACCGCGGCGCGTTCGTCGTCGGTCAGGGGGACGCCCACCAGCATGCGCTGCAGGCCTTGCTTCGCCTCGAGCAGGTGAGCCGAGCTGGAGGCTTTCGGGGTGTAGAAGTCGCAGCGGGCGCAGGCCATCCGGTGCTGGCACTGCTCGAAGAACGTGTAGCTGCAGTAGCCGTGTCCGAGGTCGTAGTGCTGCCAGGGTTCGCCGTTGGTGGCGGCGCCGGAGGCGACGGCGTCGCGGTCGATGAGGACTTCGATGGTGCGCACGTTGCGGGCGAAGTAGCCGGCGTCCTGGTAGGCGCGGGTCAGCGTGGTGGGGCTGATCTTCGTGTAGTACTGGGTCGATTGCGGGGACCGGTGGCCGAGCCAGGCTTGCAGCTCGAACAGCGTCATCGGTTCCTTGGCGTTGTAGAGCTGGCTGGCGATCGTGGATCGGGCCCGGTGACTGGTGATCGCGCCGCGAACGTCGGCGGACGGGACGCCGCCTTTGCGGCAGAGCATCGGGATGACCGTGTTGTTGATGTAGGCGGTGGACATGCGGCGGGCGCGGGCGGCGAACAGCAGGTCGACGCTTTCGCCGGTGCGTCGGTCGGTGAAAGGCGGCTGGGCGGGTCGGATGGCCTGCCACGCGTCGATGGCCTGGCCGAGGACCGGGTCGACGGGCTTGGTGAACGCGGTGCCGGTCTTGTGGGTGGGCACGTCGAGCAGGCAGACGGCGTCGCGGGCCAGGACATCGGCGGCGTCGCCGGCGATCGGGGTGCCGTGGTGTTGCCAGCGGATGCATCCGACGCGCAGCCGGGCGATCTCGTCGCTGCGCTGGCCGGAGAACAGCCATGTGAGGGTGACCGCGCGGACCAGTTCGAACGGGTAGAACGGGCCGGACTGTGTGGCCGGCAGGTCGTTGACGGTCAGGTTGAGCCCGGCCCAGAGCAGTTTCGCCCAGATGTCGTCGGCGATCACCCGCGGGTTCGGGCTGAGCATGGCGGCGATGCTGCGCGGGACGGCCAGTGCGCGCAGCGGGTCGAAGCGGCGGGGCAGCCATTCCCATTCCTGGCAGTCCCCGAAGAACCTGCGCATCGCGCCGATCTGGCCGGCCTTGGTCGCCGCGGTCAGCGGCTGGCCCAGCCGGTCCTCGAGGCCGGCGGTGCGCTGGACGTAGTCCCCGACCCGCATGCGGTCCAGCGCGGCGATCCACGTCGCGCACGTCTGCCGCGTCCATGCCGCCGGGTCGCTGGCCTCGGGGTGTTCGGCGGCCAGCCACCGGCCGACCTTGAGCAGGTTCGCGCGGACACTGCCGCGGACCCGCCGGGTGAGAGTGGACGTGTCATACCAGCGGTCGGCGGCCTGCTGCCACGTCTGGGCGCCGCCGGTTGCCCTCGCGGAATGCTGGCCGGTGCGGCGGACCGGCGCGGTGCAGAATCCGAGCTCGGCCACCGCCCGCTGCACCGCGTGCACGGTGTTGAGCCGGGCGCCTTCCAGGAGCCGCTCTTCACGGACTCGGTCGAACAGGTCGGTGGTCATGTCCTGCAGGTGTGGACTGCCGTTGGTCAGCATCAGCTGCGCGACGGTCAACGGCAGCAGTTGGTCGTCGTGGCGGCCGAGTTGGTAGCCCCAGCCGCCCAGCACACGTCGCAGGTGGGCGAGTTCGGCGTCGACGCGGTCGCGGCCGAAGACCCGCCAGCACAGCACCAGCCGTTGGAAGCTGCCGAGGCGGTGAAACGCGGTGAACCCGCCTAGCAGAAACGCATGCGCGGCAAGGTAAGGGCGGACCTCGTCACCGACCCAGGCCGGTGCGCCAGCCCGGAACTCTTTGACAGTGCGGCCCAGCAAAGTCTCCCACTCCTCGCCGGGCCAGTGCCAGTAGCTGCCGACACCGGGCTGCGCGCAGCGGATCAGGAGCCAGGCCACGACATCGAGCATGGCGCGGCGCCGGTGCGGCGTCGGCGGTGAATCCAGGCCGGTGTTAACCGCGTCCAACGGGCGCAGCAACCGGCCGATGACCCGCCAGCCCGGCGCCGCCGGATCACCAGTCTTCAGGCGCCGCAGGGTGGGCAAGTCGAGCCCGGTGATCGCGGCGGACTCTTCGGCCCGCACCACCACCCGCAACCGTGGCCGGGTGACCGGCGGCGACCACCGAGCCGGTCCGGCCGGCGTCGGCTGCGACACCGTCTGCAACGCCGGTCGCGAGATCGCCGCGCTCATCGGCCCGTCCCGGCGCTGGCCGTGCCGGCAAGCATCTCGATCCGCCATGCGTGGATGTGCTGCATCCCCGTGGCGAGCTTGTCGGCCAAGTCCCGGCCGGACAGATGGATGTACTTCAGCGTGGAATCGGTATGCCGGTGACCGGCGAACGCGGCGATCGCATGGATCTCCCAGCCCATCCGCGCCAGATCAGTCAGACACAGATGTCGGGTGGTATGCGTGGAGAACCGCGGCAGACCGGCCGCTGAGGCGACCCGCCGCACGACCTTCGACCAGGTCCACAACGTCACCGGCTGCCCGGTATTGCGCCGCGACTGCGACAACAACAACGGCCCGCGGGCCCGGCTCAACGTCGCCCGATGCCGCAGATAGTCCGCCAGCAACACCCCGGTCGGAGCCGAGTACGGCACCATGCGCTCCAACCGGTTCTTCGTCGTCTCCGCCCGCACCCGCAGCATCCGCCGTCCCGGATCGAGATCATCGGTGCGCAACGAGCACAACTCCTCACGCCGCAACGCCGCGTCATACGCCAACGCGAGCATCAACCGGTTCCGCGCCGACTCGCCGCGGAACGCGGTCAACAACGCCAACCACTCGGCCTCAGACGGAATCCATGGCAGCTTCGTCAGCCTCGGCACCAGACCGCGCTGCTGCCCACCGAACCGGCGACCCGGGGTATATCGGCCCCGCCCGACCGGGTTCGACTCGCGCACACCCTCCTCAATCAGATAATCGAAGAACAGCCGCACCGGCACCAACCGCTGCTGCAACGTCGCGTTCGCCAACCCCGCACCCGAGTCGATCGAAACTACGTTCGCGCCATGCCGGCCAGGTCGCGTCGTCAGTGCCCGGACGAACACCGCCACGTCCGCCCGGGACGCCGTGTCCGGGTCAACGCCGGCGTCCTCGCACACCTCGAGGAACTCCGCCAAGCCCCGGGCATACGCGTCGATCGTCCGGGGCGCTCGTCCCAGATCGGTCCACACCCGCAGCCACTCGGCCGCACGCTCATGCCGGGCCAGGACCGGCCACTTCTCCTCCACGATCATCGCGAGACTCAACCAGGACGGCATCGTCCGGCAACGCCCTCGACCAGGGATTCAGCCCACCGCGTGATTCCAAGTAACTGTAAAAATGATCAAACGGCAGATGTTCGGCCGCGCCAAACTCGACCTCCTCCGAAAACGAGTCCTCGCCTAACGAGAGCCGGCCAGGGACCAACTTCGATCAACCAAAGTGGGCCAGATCCAGATCCAGTCTTCAGGGAGCGGCGACACTCCTCGATCCGAGGGACGGCCGAGGGGGACATGGCTGGGTGACTCCGGGCGGCGGTGTGGATGCCGGCGAACCGCTCCAGGAAGCGGCCGCTCGCGAACTACGCGAAGAGATCGGCCTCGTCGTAAGCCCCGGACTGCTCGGCCAACCCGTGGCTTACAGCTCCGGATACGCCGAAGTCGGCTGGGCGCGCGGCACCTTCCGGGATGACTTCTTCTTCTACCATCTCGATGCCCACGACGTCGACACCACCGGCATGGAAGCCCTCGAACGCCAACACCACGCCGGACACCGCTGGTGGACGTTGGACCAGCTGACCAACAGCACGGACGTTATCTACCCCTTCGGGTTGGCATCCCTGCTGGATCAGCTCCGTACCGAAGGTACCCCGCAGCAGGCAGTGCAGCTGCCCTGGCACCATTGACCGACCAAACCAGACCGACCCCGCCGACGCGGTCTTGCCCTGAGTAGCCGGTACGAGTCTCTGGACGGGTGACGACACAACAGCCGAGCATAACCCTCGGTAGCGAGCTGATCGGGAGATCCGGATGCCGTCCAGGCGTCAGAGCTCGGCGAAGTATCGGGCGAACCACGTTTCTTTTTGATCACCAAAGACCCACTGGTTGGGCCCGTCGTACCCGGTCTGGAGGATGCCGTGGGGGACGGAACGATATCCAAGGTCGGTCAGTGCCTCTTCGACCCGGGCGCGGTCGTCGAGGTGTAGCGGCGGCGAGGGCACCGTCAGGGTGTCTGGCGACAGCGAATCTTGTCCCGCCCAGCATGTGGCTAGGTTGCCGAAGTTGCTCACGCCCACGATGACCGGAAAGCGGATACGGGTGCGCTTGGCGCGTGTCGTCGTGCACTCGGGTGGTATGCGAATCTCGCCGAAGCGGGAAGAATCCTGGTGCGGTCCCTTCGCGGGTATAAGGGGGCAGCCGAAGATGTCACTCAACCGCCTCGTGAGCTGCTCGAATCGCAGTTGCGTCGCCGCGTGGTCGAAGTCCCGGGGAAACTCCAGGCCCACCGCTTGCCCCAGTGCGCCGGGCTCGTCGAGGGCTCGCAGCACCGCCAACCACTCCGACTCGTCATGTACCACCATGCCCGGGACGATAACTATGACCACGGCTGCGGAGCCATCCGATTCTCGGCACGAGCGTGCAGGTGATCGCCGTTCGGCCAACACGGACCGTTACGACGATATGGCGGGCAGGGCGCAGGCTCAGCGGCAAATCCGGACGCGGTGAATCGGGTGCGAAGTTGGCACCGAACGCAGCGCCGGTTAGCCGTGCGCTAATTCCGGGCAGCCGATCAGTGAGCTGATCTCAACAAGATCAGGTTAGGTATTTGTATTCGAAGTGGGTCAGATGCAGTGCGGCGGCGACGAGTTCACCGATCCGGCGCGGGCTGATCGTGGTGTGACGCAGGGTTTTCCAGCGGCCGATGAGGATGGCGAAGCCGCGTTCGCCTTGCCAGCGCAGACCGCGAAGGAGCCGGTTGGAGGCACGGTTGTCGATGGCGAGAGGTTTGCCGTCGGTCGGTTGCTTGACCGGCGTCTTGATGCCGTGACCAGTGCCTTCGTAGCCGGAGTCGGCCAGGCCCGGCAGGTCGAGTTCGGCGGCGGACCAGTTCAGCGCGGCGGTGACGCCGAGTTCGCGGGCGCAGCTGGTGTCGTGCAGGTGCCCGGGCATCGCCGCCGATGTCCAGATCGGTAGCCCGTCCGGGCGCATGATCGCCTGAATGTTCGCGCCGAAGTCGCGGTGTTTTCCGGAGTACCAGGCGTCGATCGTCTTGCCCTTGGTCGAGAGGGTGGTCTCGGTGAGCCGGTCGCAGTCGAACAGTTTGCCGTCGAGGATGACGTACGACCAGCCGTCGGCGGCGACCCGCTTCAGCGCGGTGTGCAGGTCCTGCGCTTGGGCGGCGAGGACCGCGATGCCTTCGTCGCGGTAGCGGTACGCGGTCGCCCGGGAGATCCCGAAGCCGGCGCCCAGCAGGGTCAGATCTTCTTGCTTGCGGAACCAGATGAGCACCAGAAGCGCCTGGTAGAAGCAGGTCAGAGCGCGGGTCTTCTTCCGAGTGCCGCGGGCTCGGCGTTCGGCGTGCAGTAGTCGTGCCACGTACTGCACCAGTTCTCTCGGGACGTCGACCATGGCACGATAAGCCAGCACGTGGAGCCCTCTCGAAGACGTGGATCTGTCGCAAGACCTGTCTATCGATGGCTCCACGTCTGTTTCGAGGACCGCCCGGTTCTACCGATTCACCCGTGTCATCCCGAATCGGCCACCATTCCTTGCTGAGATCAGCTCAGTTCACCGGTTGATCGCCTGTTCGAGGGTGGCGCGGATGGATCGCAGTGAGGCGAGCGCCAGCGGATACAACTCCTCGGACTCTTCCCACAGCTCTCGCCACTCCGAGTCCTTCTGGACTATCCGGTCGAGGGCTCGCACCCCTATCGCAGGGATTTCGCCGTCAACCTCTACGTTGCCGCCCTCCAGCAGGAAGTTGGGCGCATAGGGAGTGTCGATCGCCGTCCCATCCGGCAACTGTGAGGCAACAACGGCCGCAGCAGCGATAGCCTTCGCCGCTTCGTCGCTGTCGAGGTACTCGTTACCGTACTCAGCAACGCGGCTCAGTGCATCGCGGATCAACACAGATCGTTGCTCTGGGGCGGCCTCGTCCAAGTCACCGCACCAGTCGGCAGCGGTGTCGTTGTCGAACGGCCCAACGTCCCAGGTGCCCATGCCGCCTCCCCGCTCGTCGATTTATCCCAAACTCGCCGAGAGCTTAACGCCTATTGATCAACAGCTCGTAGGGTTCTTCAGCCAGCTATGACCGCGACGTCTGGCTACGACGGAGCCGCGTTGGTCAACCGGAACTCCCAGCGCGCACGATCGGCGGCGATTGAGCATGTGTGATCTTGGCGCTAGTCCCAGTAGTTGAATAGGGCTTCGCCCAGCGTTTGAGGCTGCCAGTAGCGCAGGTCATGTTGGCTGATTTGGGGACACCTCGCTGCATCGACGGGCTCGCCCAACTCCGCCACGGACAGCAAACGGAATCCCGGCACCTCGGTCAAAGCGGCTGCCAGCTCGGGAAGGTCGACGAACGTCAGCGAACCAGCCGTACGCGCCGGCAGGAATTCGAGGACATGCGGCTCGGCGAGCGCCATGAGCGGAGCGTCGCGGACGCACACGACCGCGACGTTCCGGTCCGAGTAGGTAATGATCGCTTGGTGGAAGCTCGGCGTCGGCTCGTTACCGACCTGGAAGTCGGTCAGCTCGCCACCGGTTTGCCGGGCGGCCTCGTAGCAGCCGCGGCGAAAGGCCTTCACGTCGGTCACGACGGAGAACCATACGTGCCCGCACCACACTCGAACCGTTCAGAACGCCGGCGTCGGCGCTTCGCGAGCTACCCAAGCATGCTTCGCCGGTATGTACCGTCAATACCCACTGGTCGCCGCGCACGCTCGGCGGCATGACAGATGACATGCATCGGCCGGTTGCGGTCGGTGGGTTGAGGCGAGGTGTACGCCGTTCGGGTCTTGACGACCAGCCGAGGTGGGAGCCTCCTCAGCTCAGACGCAGGTTTCCCTGTGTTGGACATCGATGGTCACGGAGCTTGAGGAGGTTCCCGATGTCGATCGTAGGCGGCTTGGACATCCACCGGAAGCAGCTGACATTCGACTGGGTGGACGACGAGAACGGGAAATGGGAACGCGGCCGGATCGCCCCGGCTGACCGGGAGCATCTGGCCGGCTGGCTGACCCGGTTCGATCCCGCGGCCGGGCCGGTGGCGTTCGCGATGGAAGGCTGCACCGGCTGGCGCTACATCGCGGAGGAAATGGCCAAGGCAGGCGTGACCGCGCATCTGGCCGAGCCGGCCGACACATCGGCGCTGCGCGGCCCGAAACGACGGGCCAAGACCGACAAGGCCGACGCGAAACTGCTGCGGGAGCTCCTCGCGACCGGTCGGCTGCCGCAGTGCTACATCCCGCCGGCACAGGTCCTGGAATGGCGAGCGATGCTGGAGCTCTACCAGGATTTGCGGACCCAGCACACCGGCTGGGCCCAACGCATCCAGTCAGTCTGCTTCCACCAAGGCACCACCGCGCCCGGGCCCGCCGGCATCGTCCGCGGTGACCGGGCCCGGCTCAAAGCGATCGTCGACGACCAGTTATCCATCTCCGGCCGGCTACAGGTCAACACCGCCTTATCCATCATGGACGTTCTGGCCGAGCATCTCGAGCGGCTGCGCCGCCGGCTGCTGTCGACCTCCCGCGGCATGAAGGGAGCGCGGGCGTTGATGCACGACATCTACGGCGTCGGCCCGCTCAGCTCACTCGCGTTATGCGCCTGGCTCGGCGGCGCCGACCGGTTCTCGTCCTCGCGTAAAGCGGTCCGATTCGTCGGCCTCGACATCACCGTGCACTCCTCCGACGGCAAACGCAGCCCCGGCCGGCTCTCCCGGCAAGGCCCCGAAGTGCTGCGCTGGCTGCTGTTCGAAGCCGCGAAAACCTCCGCCCGCGCCTGCGCACCCGGCTACGACTACTACACCCAGGTCAAAGACCGCTACGACGCCAACCGCGCCTGCCTGTCCCAGGCCCGCCGCATCGTCCGGCACGCCACCCACATCCTGACCGGCCTCGGCGACGACGCGTTCACCGTCCTCGCCCAACCGGCCGCACCCACCACCATCACTCGCTGAACTAGCAGGGGCCGGATCGGCGAGGACCGGCCAGCCCGACATCAACGATGACGGGCACCAAACGCGGCCAGCTCCCTCAACGCACTGTCAGACCGCACCACCACCGCCCCATCCCAGGGCGATGACCGCGGACGGCCAAGACAGAATGAGCGGTCGCACCCCAGCGAGGGGGCCACCCGATCAATCATCATGTCGCGGACACAAACCCCGTCCGACGGCCATAGGTAAGTCTGGCTGCCACCCCGCCACCACCCCGCACCGACGCGAGCGAACAACCCACGACCTCGGAGCCGCGCCCGACAAGACAGACAGACCGAGCCACCGCCACAACTCGCCCAGCCCTGAGCCGCGAGACGATCCACCACTGCCCGGACTACTCAAACAACAACAAAAACCCCCTGGACGACCGGGCACCCATGCAGGTAAGTGCATCCTCCCGTCGTGTGGCGACGGTCATTCATGATGATGCCCTGGCACAGCGGGTCTGCTCGAGATCATCCAGATGTCAGGCCTGCGCGAGAATGAGGACGCGTCAAAATGGGTAGCAACGGCGAAGACGCGACTGCACAGAGAGCGGCCGAATCCGTGCGTGTCCGCGCGGCCGCGCTTCTGTGCTCAGCGGATGACGTCTTGATCGTCGAGCATTCGGTCAACGGTAACCGGTGGAAGTGCTATCCGGGCGGGGGCCTGGAGGTCGGCGAGACGCTCGAAGAGTGCGTACACCGTGAGCTCGTCGAGGAACTCAGCTTCAACTGCACGGTCGGCCCACTTGTAGCATTTGGCTACCACCTTGATCCTGGCGAACACTCCGTGGAGTTCTTCTTTCGATGCACAAGCGAGAGCCGGCTTCTTAGGCCTACTGGCGGGTCGATAACGGGTGCATGGTTTGTGGACCGGCGGCGGCTAATGGAGCTAAGCGTCTTCCCCCTCGAGCTCTCAGCAGAACTAGCGTCCGCCCCGGTCGAAGTAGGGTCTGGCGTCCGCTATTTTGGTCAGTTCCGCTAGTGAGACGGCCCTCGCCGTGCCAGGGTCTTCGCAAGGTCGAGATATGCCCGTTTTAGGCAAGTCCAAGGAGCTGTAGGGATCGGTACGGGTCTCGG
>NZ_JAMQOL010000099.1:0-12284 GCF_023717965.1 Paractinoplanes hotanensis
AACGCGGCTTCGCGATCCTCATCGGCCGCTGGAAAGCCCTGCGCCGCACCACGATCAGCCCACGCCGGATCGGCGACGTCGCCGCCGCCGCGCTGCACCTGACCCATTTCGAATACAAATACCTAACCGGATCTTGTTGAGATCAGCTCACTGTCGGCAGCTCGCCCTGACCTGGTCGCTGGGCATCACGCACGGATCGCGGCATGACGGCGCGCGTGGGGTTATCGGACGAGTTCGCGGCCTCCCGCCAGCGACAGTGTCTGTCCGTTGATGTGGCCATTTGCCGCTGAGGCCAGGTAGGTGATTGCGGACGCGATGTCCTCGGGGGTGCAGATGCGGCCGGTGGGAGTTTTCTCGGATTCAGCGGCAACCGCTTTCGGCCCCAGGAATGGAGCGTCCAGTGCCTTGTCGGTGAGGGTGAAGCCGGGACGGACGGTGTTGGTCAGAATGCCGTGGCGGGCCTCGCGGACGGCGAGCACACGCGCGGCTGTTTCGAGTGCACCCTTGGCTGTGGCGTAGGCGAGTGGCCCGGCCATGGGCTGCTCGACGATGTCGGTCGACACGGCAACGATGCGTCCCCAGCCGGCGGCGCGCATGCCCGGCAAGGCCGCATCGATCAGAGCCACTGGACCGACGGTGTTGACGGCCAGCGAGGTCGTGAGGCCGCTGATCTCGTCATCGTCGAAGGACGGCCACTGCACGGCGTTGGCGACAAGTATCGAGACCCGTCCGAGGCCCTCGGTGATCTGGTCGATGACGCGGTGCACGGTGGCCAGGTCGCTGTGGTCCAACTGGACGGCGAGGGCTCGGCCGCCGTCGCGCGTTATGGCTTCGACGACGTCCATGACACCGTCCTGGTTGGCTCGCCAGGACACCGCGACAGCGGCACCCTCGGCAGCCAGATGCAGGGCTGCGGCTTTGCCGATGGCGCCGGAGGCGCCGGTGACGAGAGCCACCCGGCCGGACAGGCCAGTTTCCATCGAAATCTCCATAGTCGGCTATAGGTTAGCCGACTATGCGGTATGAACCTGTAGGTCGTCAACCCGTACACTGCCGGAGTGGAACTGGCGGATGTCCTGGCTACCAACAAAGCCCTGGTCAAGGTGGCCAAGCTGTACCGCGGTGCGCAAGCCGACGTGCTGAGCAGGCTCGCGTTGCACCCCGGGCAGGACGTCCTGCTATGGATGCTCGGCCAGGAGCCCGGAGGCGTAACTGTCTCGGAAATCGCCGCTCGGCTGGGTGTGGAACAGCCTACGGTGACACGCAGCCTCAGCCGCCTGGAACAAGGCGGTTGGTTCGTCAGGCAACCCGTGCCGGGTGACCGGCGCGCCACCAGCATCCAGTTGACCGACAAGGGCCGAGCAGTCATTCCGGAGATAGAAGCAGCGTGGCGCACGCTCGCCGAAACCGCCACCGCCGGAATGGCGAATGACCAACAAACCATTCTGGTTGACCTGCTGGAAAAAGTACGCGGAAACCTTCTCACCCTTACCGCAGAAACCGAATAAAAGGGCCAGTAAGTCGTCGCCGCTGAGTCCATTCAACGTAGTCACATCGGCATGACAGCGCACCCGCAGTACGTCAACACGGCGAGCAGCGTCGCTCGAGTCAGTTGTCGGAGACGGCTTCGTAGCCGTAGCCGTCCGTCGGCGCGAGGGTCAGGAGCCGGTCGAGGACGGTCCGTCAGGTGCGAGGCGCGGTCGTTTCCTCAAGGATTGCGGTTATGACGTCCCGGTACCCGTCCTGCTCGATGCTGTCGGCTTTGCACACCGAGCGGCTGGCGTTGAGCGCCTTCACCGAGGACGATGCGGCGGAGTTGCACGAGCTGTTCGCTGATCCGCGGACCCATACGATCGGCTCGGGACCGTTCACCGCGTTCGCGCAGACAACGCGGTGGATCGCGAACCGTGTAGCGACACAGCGCGAGCATGGCTTGTGCTGGTACGCGGTGCGCCGCGTCGACACCGGTCAGTTGATCGGCAACTGTGGTCTGTTCGCCAGCCGTACCGGCTGCAGCGAACCCGAGATCGGCTACCTGATCGCTGAGGGACATCGGGGACGGGGCTACGCCGCCGAGGCTACCGCGGCTGTGCTGCGGCACTGCCGCGCCGTGGGCCTGCGGCGAGTGTGGGCCGGCGTCCGTCCGCGTAACACTGCTTCGCGTCGTGTTGCCGAGTCTGCCGGTATGAGCCTCGACCATGTCGAGATCGACGAACGCGGTGATCTGGTGTTCTATGCCATCGACCTGGCGCCCACGACGACGCGCTAGGCCGTGTTTAAGAAGTGCCGGTGGTGGTGGTGGCCTGGTCAGGTCACAGGTGGCGTGTCGGTGATCGAAAAGTAGGGAGGTCTCCGGTAGATCGTTCATCGACGAAGAAGAACATCTGCACGGAGACCTCGTGGACACCATACCGGTGGCGGGGCGGCACGACCTGACCGACGAGCAGTGGAGCGTTCTAATTAGAGCCGCTCCTGCCGGTCGGGAAGAAGCCAGGACGCCCGCCGACGTGGACGAAACGGCAGTTCATCGATGGGATCCGGTGGCGGGTCCGGGTGGGGGTTCCCTGGCGAGACGTCCCTTTACGGTACGGCGATTGGCAGAGTGTGTACGGGCTGTTCCGGCGGTGGCAGCGCGACGGGACCTGGGCGAGGATCCTGGCCGAGTTGCAGGCCCGCGGCGGACGCCGCCGGGATGATCACCTGGGACGTCAGCGTGGATTCCACGATCGCTCGGGCGCATCAGCACGCCGCGGGTGCCCGCCGTGACGGTGACTCTCAGGCCGAACCGCCGGGCGGGCTCCGGGCCGAGCCGGCGGATCATGCGCTGGGACGGTCTCGGGGCGGGTTGACCACAAAGGTCCATCTGGGTTGTGAGCAGCGGCAGAAGCCGTTGTCGGTGGTGCTGACCGCCGGGCAGCGTGGCGACAGCCCGCAGTTCACGACGGTGCTGGACGGTATCCGCGTCACGCGGCCCGGTGGTGGCCGGCCCAGGACCCGTCCGGATCGGGTCCTGGCCGACAAGGCGTACACGTCGAAGGCGAACCGGGAGTACCTGCGCCGGCGAGGGATCAAGGCGTGCATCCCGGTCAAGGCCGACCAGGCGGCGAACCGCCGCAAGAAGGGCTCGAAAGGCGGACGGCCGCCGTCGTTCGACCAGCAGTTGTACAAGCAGCGTCACGCGGTCGAGTGCGGTATCAACCGACTCAAACGCAACCGGGCCGTGGCGACCCGCTACGACAAACTCGCCGTCCGGTACGAGGCCACCGTGCAGATCGCCGCGATCAACGAGTGGCTATGACACTTCTTAAACACGCTCTAGCGCGTACCCGCCGCGCCCGATCGGCGGCAGATGACTAAATCGATCTTGGCCCGGCTGGCTCAGTCCATGGCACTCGGCGATCGACAACAATCCGCGGCTTTGTGGGTCTGTTGTTTTCCGGCGAATGGGCGCAACCGGCAGCCAACGGGGGTACGGAGATCTGAGGCTGTCTGCGCTGGACGATCGCTGCCACTATGACGGGCACAGTTCAGACGCAGTGCGAGGGCGACATGCAGATCATCGAGGTGACCGAATTCGGGGTCCGGTCGGCTGTTGTCCGGCTGCGGCGTCGTGAGTCGGCGCTGCAGTTCGTGCTGTATCCGATGGTCCATATGGCGAAGCCCGCGTTCTATGCAACAGTGACCCCCCGCCTCCAGCGGGCGGACGTCGTAGTGGTGGAGGGCGTAGGCGGCGGCCAGCGGAAGCGCTCGGTCCTGGTCGGCGCGCTGACGCTCAGCTACACGGTGCTTCGGTTCAACCGGCGAGCCGAGCTGGTCGAGCAGGACATCGACTACGCTGCGCTGGGCGTTCCGGTGGTACGCCCGGATGTCAGCGTCGAGGATTTCGCGGTCGACTGGCGGCGAGTGCCGCTGTCGCATCGGCTGATGATGTGGTGCGCGCTTCCCTTCGTCGTGGTGACGCGCCTGCTCGGCGGCACCCGGATGATCTGGTCGCGGTCGGTGGAACAGAACGACCTGCCCTCGGCGGCAGACGAGGATCTCGCCGACTGGTCGCCACGACTCGAGGCTGCCTTCGGTGGTGAGCGCGACAATCGGCTGCTGGCCGTTCTCTGCCGTCTGCACGAGGAGCACAGCGGGGAGAACATCGAGGTCGCCGTTGTTTACGGCACCGCTCACGTGCCCGCCATCGTGCACGGTCTGACGAAACGGTACGGCTACCGGCCACGCTCTGCAGAATGGCTGACCGTCGCCGATGTGTGACCGAGGCCGACAAATCGACAGCCCGCTGCTGCACAGGTGCGGCCGGAACACAGCTGGCCAAGCGCTGCTTCATGTCGGCGAGTTCAGCCACCAGCGCCGGAACCCGCCCGGTCTCTCGCGCGGCCGGAACCCCGGATCGCGGCTAAAACCCGGATGTCACGCGGCTGGGGCGACTCACACAATCCTGGCCAAGAGGGCCAGGGGCGGTTCTGATCCGCCCGTTGCAAGGGTAGGGCTGGCCCCCCATCCGAACGGGGTGCCACCAGGATCGAACGCGGTCGAGAAACCGCAAAAAATGATCTACATGACTTTGCAGAACGATCTCAGCACCACTTGGAAATTGTCTCGGTTCCGCCGGGCCGCCTTCGCCGTTGTCCTGCCCGTCGCCGTAGCCGGCGCGCTCGCCGGGTGCGGTGATTCGGCGACGCCGAAAACCGCGCCCGCGACCGGCTCAGCAGCTCCCACTCCCGCTGCCTCGGCCAACGCGGCCGAGCCAGCAAACTCGGCCCCTGCGGCCGGCCAGCACATGATCGACAACAACGGGCATCGGCTCGCGTTCTATGTCACCCCCGGACACTCACCGGCCATCGTGTTGGACTCCGGTGGCGGCGAGGACCACACACAGTGGAAAGACATCGTCCCGCAGCTGTCGAAGGCGACCGGGTCGCAGATCATCACCTACGACCGGGCGGGGCTAGGCAGCAGTGACGAGGTCAAGGGCCCCTGGGACGGCCGGGCCGCCGCCTCTGACCTGCAGGCCGGTCTGCGCAAGCTCGGCGTAACCCGCAATGTAGTCCTCGTGTCCCACTCGCAGGCGGGGGAGGTTGCCACCTACTTCGCCCGCGCCAACCCGGGCGTGCTGTCCGGGGAGGTGCTCGTCGACGCCAACGTGCCGCAGTTCTTCACCGACAGACAAATCCAGCGCCTCATCGCGGTCACCACGCCGCAAATCGAAGCGCTCAAGAAGCAGCCCTCGACGAAGGCCAACCGGCAGCTCATCGCCACGGCCGAGAACTTCGGTCCCACCCATCGGGCGTACCACAAGGTGTCCTGGCCAGACAGCGTCCCGGTCACCTACATCGTGTCGGAGAAGACGCCGTTCGACGGATCCCCGCAGGACGCCCAGCGCTGGCGCGACGCGGCAGCCGCGTTCGTCAAGGCTGGGCCCCGACGCACACTCATCACCGCCAGGGGAAGCTCACACGAGATCCCGCAGGACAAGCCCCAGCTCGTCATCGACGAGATCGAAAAGGTGGTCGTCGCTCGCAGTTGAACCGTCCCAGCTCCGATATCATCTGGCCCCGGATCAGAGGGAATCCGCCGGGAAGTCGATGACAGGCAGACTCGCGGCAGCGGTGTGGGGCGTGGGAGAACGCCTGGGTGAACGGGTGCCGTTCCCGGAATGGTCGAGAGCTGCCTGGTCAGATTCCCAGCGTTCGTAGGATGGTGCCGTGTCGAGGCTGTCCTGGATCAACTTCTGGCCGCCGACCGGTCATCCGGACCAGCCGTGGCTGGAGCATCCCGATGAGGACGCTTTCGTGCGCAGCAGCCGTAGCGTCTGTGAGCTCTACACCGAGGCGGTCCGAGAGGCGGGCCTCAAGGCGCGGCATTCGGAGCTGCGGCTGTTCTGCCACCACGACGACGAGCGTTCCGATGTGCTGCTCGAGGTGGACACCGACCGCGGCGAGGGGTTCGAGTCCGCCGTTGCCACCCTGCCGCCGGGCATCGCCGCGCTGCCGGGTCCTATGCGGGCGGCGCTTGCGCTGGCGGTCGTGCACGCGGCCGCCGGCCGGCTGGGCGCCGGACGTGGCTGGGACCAGGCCGTTTTCGACGCCGCCCGGCAGCACGTGCTTGATCACCAGTTGCGGTTCCGCTGGCAAGGTCCGGGAAAGATCAGCCCTGACCGCAAGCTCACCGCCCGGCCGGTCTTCGCCCTGCAGGACGACGGCTACGGTCGCGTCACCATCGAGGTCCGGCGCCGCGGCGACGGTCGCCTCGTCGCGATCTCCCGGCCGGCACTGGCGTTCAGCACGTCGGCCGGATTCGCTCGCAGCGCCCGCACGCTGCGCTGGCGGGGTAGCCGCACGGTCGAGATCGTGCCTTACGAAGGCGTGTCCGCCGCCGTCGGCGGAAGCACGATCTGGCGCGACAGCCGGGGCCTGCTCACTCTCGACTTGGACGATCCCTGCACGCTCGACGAGCCGGCGAGCGACGACGATCATGACGCGGGCACGGCCGTCGCGCCGATACCCAGCGTTGCCGTTCGGACCGTCGCCGACCGGGAGCTGCACTGGCTCAGCGGCGGGTTGTCCGACTGCTGGAACCTGCGCCGTGAGACCGATGCCGACGACGAGTACTACATCACCCAAGCAGACCTGATGGAGGCCGCCAACAACCAGGAGCCCTGGCGGCAGTGGTGGCGTCTGAGCGGCCTCGATGCGGTGCGGTTCGACATGCACTTCAGCTTCGGCCACGCTGAGCACGAGACCCCGACCACGTTTCGTGAATTCCGCGGGACGATGCGTGTCGCCGGTTCCCGCGAGCATCCCGGATTCGCCGCAAGCCCCGACGCGCCACCGCGCTACCAGGCCCGCGACGACTTGCAATCCCTGATCGATCTCGTCGGCAAACGCCTCACCCTGCCGCCCGCACCACGGTTGCCCGACCCACCAATGCCCGCGGCTACGCTCATGGCCGTCCGCAGACAAAACCGCCACTGAAAGCCGCCCAGCCCGAGCCCGACGGCGCGTAACACGTGGCAGAACTGCACGCCGCCGCGCACATAGCTGCTAAAAACGGGTGGGAAAGTCAGGGTTGGCTGACTACCCAGACCACCGACATCTCGACCCCCGGATGAGCGTTGGCTCGACGCACCTCCCGGATCCCTGTCCCACCCCATGAACGACCAGGCACCCATCCGGCGCAACGACCTGGTCGAGAAGGTGGCGCACAAAGCCTTCACGGCGACGGTTGTTCCATACCTATCTGCTCGTCTTGTGCAAAGGCGGAACAACGAAGTTTCGGCGCGAAATTTCCTCGCGCGGGGACTATTGCACGATCGTGGTTCACATTTAGCAGCCTGTGGATCAGCGATACGTGCGCCCGTAGGTCTGCGGCGCGCGTCGCAGACCCACGGCGGTAAGTAGGGATCAGCTAGTCTGTGTACGCGGCTTCCCGGCGAACCCTTCGGTCACCACCCTTGATTGGCGTTCTTAAATTGGCGACTAATAGGGTATACGCTGAGCACAGTATCTATGCTAGTCTATGCTCCGCCTGGGCCAGAGATCGTGGCAAAGACTCCTCTCAACGGGGCGAGAGTCGGCTCGAACGCTGAGCCCGCATTGTTGTATATGTATTTGGAACGGACGGGGGAATTACATGGTTAGCCTAACGCGCAGCGCATTAAAGTCAGGTCGTTTCGTTGTCGCGATTCTCGCCGCAACGCTGGTCGCGACAATGAATGCCGACGGCGCTTTCGCGGATGTCAAGCAACACCCTGCGCCATCCGCACCTGCCGCCCAGGAGCGGCTCGAGCTGACGAGCACTGCGAACGCAACCCTTGCGGCCGTTTCGCCGGATACAGTGTGCGACCCCAAGCAACTGTGTCTCTACGCGGATCTGGACGGTAGTGGTGCGGCGCAGATTCTCACGCCGCAACCTGCGGGCACGTGTATCGACATCCAATCCTCACTCAAGGGTAAGATCAGCTCGATCACCAATCGCACGGATCAGCTGATCAACCTTTTCCCTGGCGACGGCTGCACGGGAACCTCGGATTTCGTTGACGGCGGCGTCGGGTACCCCAACCTTCGCATCCAGGGGTTCGACAACCAGCTGAGGTCTGTCCGGTTCGATCCGATTCGTTTTCCCACGGACCCGTGTGTCGAGGCAAGCCAGTACCTGTGCCTGTTCACGAATCCAAGCTTCATTGGCGACTATCAGGTCGTCAGTCTGCGCGCGGCCGACGCCTGCGTCGACCTTCTGCCGGCGTATCAGGGTCAGATCAGTTCCGTACGCAACAACATGATTGCCCAGCAGGTCGCCCTTTTCGCCGGCACTGGTTGCACCGGGTCCTCGGCGACGATCGAGGGGTCGTCAAATAACGCGGACCTTGGCCAGGTGGGCCTCGACAACCAGATCCGATCGGTCAAGTTCCTGCCTCGGACCGGCTTGTGTGGGTCCGCGGTGCAGGGCCTATGCCTGTTCATCGGTACGAGATACTCCGGAGCGGTTCAAGTTTTCCCCCTACAGGCCGCGAACTCGTGCGTCAACATCACCTCCGTGCCCCTGTCCGTCCGGAACCAGCTACCGAACCAAACAGTCGTGCTGTTCCAGGGCGTTGGCTGTACGGGTAGGTCGTACCCGTTGGCTCCGGGTCGGACCGTGGCCGACCTGACGATACCGTCCGTAAACATTCAAACGAATTCCGTCCAATTCCGGGCTCCGGTTTCTGATCCGTGTCCGGATGCGGAGCGGCAAGTGTGCCTGTTCGCCAACGCGGCATTCACCGGCGAGCGCCTGACCATACCCGCGGCGCCGGTGAACACATGCGTGAACCTGCCGGCCGCCTTCAAGGACACCACCAGCTCCCTCAATAACCGTACGCGCCTGGACGTCACCTTCTACGACGGCGCCAACTGTACGGGAGCTTCTGATTGGGTGTACTACGAAGGTAATGTCTATGATTTGGCATCCTGGAACTTCGACAACAAGATAAAATCCATCAAGTTCACCTATTGACGGTAATTAATGCCATGAGATCACCGGGTCGGTCCAAGGACTGGCCCGGTGATCGGCATTCGAGCCGACCGCACTCACGCGGAACGCCCCGGCAGACCCGCGTCGATGAGTACGGCGCTGTCACGGGTGCCCCCGGACCCGGACGGAGACCAAGGGCCTCGGCGAACGGGTCGACGGGCGAGAAACCTGAAGTCGGGAGTAACGCTATGTCGACCATCACCAGGACCGGAACGCTCTGGCGGCGGGTCTCGGCGTTGCCCTCCGCGCGGTCTACGTGTGGTCGGATTGCCGGTCGCCGGACTGCCCCAAACAGCGCCGACGAACCGGAGCGATTTCCGCTACGACGAGGGAAAGGCGTCCACCCGCCGGGACACCGGCCGGCCGCCAACAGCCCGGCCAACACCACATGAGCTCCGGAGGCGGCATCGATCACGGCCACAGCGGTTATCGCCACCGCCGCGACGACAACGGCTTTCGCCGGGAACCGGCCGGCCGACTTGATCCACCAAGAGATCACCGGAGGGCCGTCGACCCGCGGACCACTGGGACGCCCCAAGCACGAGTCCGAACCACCCATCACCAACCACAACGTTGATCAAGCCGGAACACCGCTCCAACGCAATCATCTGCCGAAAAGAGGGCACTGACCGCAGCTACGAGAAGCCTATGGCGTAGGGACAAGTCGCGTGACGAACTGTACATCGGTGCGTACTTTCTCGGAGGCTGGCACGGTCCCAGGTGATAGCCCCCAGCGCTAGGGGTGAACGTGAGGAATATTCTGGAAATTCCTATCGAGCATCCTCCAAGTGCCCCAATATGCATTTGCGGAGAGGCTCTGCATCGACCAGAATGTGGTCTGCCCTCAAGGTGGAAGGACTGCCCGGTGTGGGATTTCGGATCACTTACTTACGGCCGACTCGGCCGAGCCATGTACCTTGACACGAATGTATGGAGCGAGCTGGCGAAGCGTAGGCTTCCTCCAGAATCGATCAAGTACGCAATCGAGGGACGCGCAAATTATCTGATCTTGGGTCCATATCAGCTAATAGAGCTCAGTCGGCGACCAGATCTGATTGGCGGACTCGATGCGCTGTTCGACGTCCTCCCGGTGTGCCTTGCAGGTTGGTCGGATCAATCAGAGCTTTCGGGGCGGAATTCCTGGCAAGTCGAGCACGACTTCTTCGTCACCCTGCATACTGCGACGCCGGAGGGCCGGCAAGTGTGGCGCGAGCAGATGGCATCTGGTATCGCCCATCAAGGCTGGGACGCCGAGAAAGGTCCGATCATCGCAGCACGTTTGACCGATATCGAGCTGTTTCGGGCGCGGTGGCCCAAGAAGAATCGCGGTAGGTGGCAAGACCACTTCTGGTCATGCCTGGACTCATACCTGAACGGCATGTGCATGACAGGCGGACATGAATACCGATCTGACAAGCTTCGTGACCGCGACTACTATCGTGGACGCAAACTGCATTTCGCCCTTTGGTATCGGCGGCACTACCTTAATCCGAAGGCATGGGAGGATTCCGACTGGCTGGACCTTTTGCATGGAATGCAGATGGCTTATTCGGCTGTCGCAGTCGTCGAGCGAAGCCTCGCCGCCGATCTGCTGAAGATTAGAGAAGAACTCCCGGAATTGGCTGCACCGCAATCGTATTCGATATCCGATATCCGGAGGATGTCCAGCAAAGCAGACGGGGAAAGTTAACTATTCTTCCGGACAGCATGGAGCTGCACATACCGCATACCAGCGGGTCCGGTGCCCGCGCACTCTCATGCCGCCGTTGGTGCGAGGCGTGCCGCTGATGTCTGCCACGCTCGGTATCGAAAGCGACCGCGGTGCCAGGGTGCAGGCGTTGCGTGCCGCCTGCTACCGGGTCTATGCGATCAACCGGATGTCGGCGGTCGGCGCCGGGCGCACGGACGGCCAGGACGGCTGACTTCGGCCGGCGCCGCGGCCGCGACGCCAACCATTACAGTCGCATTCGTGAGCGCAGACCAGGGTCTTGTCCGGGTGTCCGATGCGTTCGGCGTACGCCGCGCCCGAACCGGATCGATCCTCGCCGATGACGGGACGAACTATCACGTCAAGTGGGATGACACCGATGAGGAGGAGCACGTCCGACGAGCCGCCGACGTTCACGTCGCGACGAGGGGTTCGCTGCGTTTCCTGGCCCTGTCCGACACTCGGCTGTTCCATGCCGTCTTCGCCCAAGAGCCCCTCGCGGTGGTTCTTCACCTGCTGGCCGACTCGCCGGTCCCGCTGAAGGTTGGAGAGATCCGGGAGCATCTGTTTGAGCTCGGGCTCCGGAACGAGACGTGGGCCCGGCACTGGCCCCGCGCGCTGGCGGTTCTACCCAAGTGGCCAAATGTCGTCCGACGGCAGAAGGGCGACACCCTGGCCTACGCCTGGGTGGGCGACGACCTTCCCGATCTTCCGTCGGACGCCGAGTCCGAGCCGGAACCGGAGCGGCCTACCCCCGTGCCTGCGTCGAAGCCCGCTCCGGGGTCCGCCAAGCCGGTCGCGGCGGCCGCGGCACCGGCCGAACCGGCGGTGCCGTCCGCTGAGCGCCTCCGGCGCCAGATGACCGCCGCGCGGAGCCTCAGCGAAGTCGCGCGCCTGCTTACGCTCCCGAGAGAGTTCGTGGCTGAGTTGTCACCGGAGGTGGTCGCCTCCGCTCTCCGCCGGGTCGCCACCGAGGATCGGCTGGTCATGGGCTGGCTCGACGCCCTGACCGCCTCCGGGCCGATCGGTGCGCTGACCGAGGAACTGGCGACCGCCCGGGCGGCGAACGCCGCACTCCAGAGGCGGGTCGACGAGCTGGAGGAGTGGTGGACGGCCCTCGAGCAGAGCACCGATCCGGGCGCCGCAATCCGTCAGCCGGGTAGCTGACAAGATTCTGATGCGCCGGCTCGGGAATGCGCAGATTCGTAGCAGAACGGGACGTTGAAGTCGGAATCAACGAGCATGCGGCGCACCATCCGGGTCGGCATTCCAGGCGGTTCTTCAGTGGGCGATCAGCTCGTCGATCACGCTGTCGGCCAGCCTCTGGGTGCGGGCCTCCGGTATCCCGAGCAGGCAACCCTCTTGAGGGCGGAGAGAAACGGAACCATCGCGGCGCTGGTCGTGGAATACGGCACCTCCGATGCCGTGGGACGTGTTCGTGTTCGTGTTCAGGCGACACCCAAGGTGGTCATCGAAGACGAGGGCGAGTTCAGCCAGTCGTAGCATTTGATCTTGGTGGTTTGGTGGGACAGGATGCCCGCCGTGCGCAACATGTTGA